>NZ_CAWMYC010000113.1:0-81194 GCF_963872035.1 Scytonema sp. HK-05 | reverse complement strand
TTAGACTTCTTGCATTCATTCCAAAAAAAAGAATAATTAACCACAGATGGACACAGATGGACACAGATGGAATCAAAGAAGTGCAATATTGTCTATAGAAATTATCAACTATGAATTGGTAAATCTTAATGAGTGCTTATAAATCTGATATTAATCTTGCCCTTCTAAGCATGAATTGAAGCGCTGTTTCTTCTTTGGAAATAATGTCAGCTTTGGCATCCATTCCGGGTTGAATAAGGCATTTACGATTCTGATTTCCGAAGGAAAGACGTTCTGGTGTAATTGTTGCTTCAAAGTAGCTAACAGATGGAATTGTACCCGTATTATTACTTTGAGGTGTGATTGCGTCTGGAGAGAGAGCACTAACAACACCTTTGAGCGTTCCATAATCAGGATAGGGACAAGCGTCAACTCGTAATTGCACGGTTTGACCAACGGCGACCTTTTTAATTTCAGTAGCAGGAACCATTGCTTTAATGACTAAAGGAGCATTCTGCGGCACAATTTCAGCAATGGCTTCTGACGGGTTTACCACCTGACCGGGATTTCGCAAATTCAGCTTGAGAATAACGCCATTACTGGTGGCACGAATCACGCTATTTTTCCTCTGAAGATTATTTTTCTCCACTTCTTTTTGAGATTGTCTGATTTGGTTTCGCATTTCTATTTGTCGCTGAATTAAAGCCTTTTTCTCTCTGATAAAAGCAGCGACACCAGCTTCTCCTTTAGCAGTTTCTTGAGCAATTCTTTCTTGAGCGATCGCCACTATTGCCCCACTCGGGTTGAGTGCAGCTTTAGCCGTTTGGAGATTTGCCTTGGCAATGTCCACAGCTTTTTGTTCAGCTTCAACGGCTGCTTTTGTTTGCAAGACAATAAGTTGCTTCTCGTCGAATTGACGCTCAGCGATTGCGCCTTCTTTAACTAGCTGTTTAAAACGGTCTTGTTCTTTAATAGCAAAGACTAAATCAGTCTTTGCTTTTTGCCAATCAACCTCCGACTTTTGTAAATTTGCCTGTGCTGCTAGCACTTCGCTTTGAGCTTTAATTTGTTGCTCTTGATAATCATGTTGATTACGTGCCAAATCGGCTTTCGCAGAAGCGACAGTTCGTTCTATAACTCTCTTTTCAGCCTCAATTTGGGTATCTAAAGCTGTAATTTGAGCATCAATTTGAGCCAGTTGTAAATTTCCTTCCTGGATATTGCCTTGCAATTGGCTATTTTTGATGTGTAATTCCGTATCATCCAATTGGGCGATGATATCGCCCTTTTTGACAATCTGATTTGTTTTAACAAAGATACTTTTAATAGTTCCTTCCATGGACGGTTGTACGAGCCGGATTTCTCCTGTAGGACGCACAGTCGCCGGAGCTTTCACAGTGACATTGTATTTAATGTATGAAGAGAGGGCGATCGCAGCACCAACATTGGCAACGAGAAATATTCCAGCTAAAGATGTCCAACGGCTAACAGGAGGAAGAAAATCTTCAGTGCCAACTGAGGGAAGCAGTTTTTGATGATGAGTATAAAGCATAATTAATAATTAGTAATTAGTGATGAGTTGTTTGGTCATTGTTAGTAGTTAGTTATTGTTCCACTAACTACTAGCCATTAACTATTAACCACTTGCTAAGGAATTAAAAAGTCCAAATGGTCGCCTGGTTTAGAGCGTAACTCTTTCAAAGAACCTTGAAGTTTCAACTTACCTTGTTCTATCAACACAATCCAATCAGCCCGATTAATGACTTTAGGACGGTGAGTAATTAGAATCGTGGTTTTACCGCGACGATGTTGAAACAACTTATCTAAAACTTGCGCTTCGCTCACTGGATCTAGTCCAGAGGTAGACTCATCTAAAATGAGGACTGGTGGATCTGTAACAATAGCTCTTGCAATTGCCAGTCGTTGACGTTGTCCGCCCGATAGATTTGCACCAAATTCACCCAAAACAGTTTGATATTTATCCGGAAGTTTACTAATAAAATCATCTGCCTCAGCAATTTGGCAAGCTTTCACAATCTGCTCGAAAG
The DNA here is from genome assembly GCF_963872035.1 of Scytonema sp. HK-05. Taxonomy (NCBI): domain Bacteria; kingdom Bacillati; phylum Cyanobacteriota; class Cyanophyceae; order Nostocales; family Scytonemataceae; genus Scytonema; species Scytonema sp. HK-05. Next base: position 79,167 of record NZ_CAWMYC010000113.1, on the reverse strand, counting down.
AAACATAAGGTGTTCCTAAGCGAAAGTTTTCCATAATCGAACGACTCCAAAAGTGAGCATCTTGCGGAACGAGAACCACTTGCTGACGCAGACAATCAAGCGAAAGGTCTTGTAAATTATAAAGTCCTATGCGAATATTACCTGATTGGATTGGATATAAGCCGGCAATAAGTTTAGCTAAGGTACTTTTACCACAACCAGATTTACCGATGAGAGCAATAACTTGACCACCAGGAATTCTTAAAGAAAAGTCTTCTAATAAATCAATCCGACCAGCATAATGAAAGTTAACATTTGTACAAATAATGTCAGTATCTCCAGGAATGTTGGCAAAAGGTTTTCTTCCATCACCTTCATTTTCCGGAGTCGCATCTATAACTTCTGTTAGGCGTTGCGTTGCCGTTTTAGCACGAGTAAATTCATCTACAAAACTGATAACACTACCAATTAAACCGAGAAAACTACCATTCATCGAGCTAAAGGCAAGGAGTTGCCCAATACTGAGATTTTCCGACGGGTTAATGACTAAATTACCGCCAAACCAAAGCAAAATAATACCACCAATACCGGAAATAAAACTAGAGAAAGTATGATTGATAATGCTAATCTGAATGGTGCGTAATGTTAGGTTAGAAAGTTTACTAAATCGGCTTTGTAATTCATCCCAAAACTGTGGTGCAGCAGTGGTTGTTTTAATGGTGAGTGCGCCTTTAAAGGTTTCAACTAAAACACCTTGTGTTTCTGCTTCTGTTACTAAAAGCTCACGGGTTTTTTGCTGGAGACTTGGTTGAAATACTATAGTAGATAGCGTCATTACCACAGCGATGACTACAGCAACTACAGTGAGTTTCCAGCTATAAAAAACCATGAAACCAAAAGAAATCAGCGCAATAAAAAATTGGCTCGGTAAGCCAACAATAACTTGGGCAACTAACTGATTAATTTGGTCAATATCTCGTAGGCGGCTAATGATTTCTCCACTGCGACGAGCTTCGTAGTAAGAAAGAGGTAAGCGCAAAATTTGTCGTCCAAATTCTAGGACTAGCCCTAATTGCAAGCGTTGTGCAAAGTGAGCAATTAAATTAGACTGCACAAACGAAAGGCTGCTGGAGATAAAATTCATCACAACCACGGCGATCGCCACAGTTGTGAGCAGCTTAGTATCACCGCGAACCAGCACATCATCAGTCAGGATTTGCAACAGAAAAGGCGAAGCCAAAGACAGCAGTCCCAAAATCAGGTTTAAAGGTAATGCTTGCGCTAAGATTCCGCGAAAAAGCCACACCCGCTTGAAGAAACGCAGAAACCCACCAACTTGCTCGTCTTGTTGGGCAAAAAAGCGTACTGGATCTGGTTCCAGTAACAGCATCAACCAATCTGCACAACCCTCTGCTAAATCTTGTTTTGAAAGGTAACGGACGCCCACCGCTGGATCAGCAACGACACATTTGTTGCCCTTCTTCCCGTATAAAACAACCCAGTGATTTCCTCCCCAATGAATAATTGCTGGTAGAGGCGCTTCTTTTATCTTGTTGAGGAGTTCCGGTGAGGTTTTCACTGGGCGCGCATTAAAACCCAGTGTTTCTGCACCCCGCTTCAGCCCTAACAGAGTCGTCCCAGATTGTCCTGTTCCTACGGCTTCCCGGATACGATTTAGAGTAAAAGTACGTCCGTAATGTCTGGCTATAGATGCGAGACAAGCAGCGCCGCAATCTTCTTCACTATGTTGTAAAACATGAGCGTATTTCATATGCCAAAAAAGCTTATCTTAATTTCCCTATCACTTAATTAAAAAAAAGCACCTATCATCCGTGTGATATTGGCTTCAAGAAAGCAAACGTGTCATCGTTGCTTTAGTTACACTATAAAGTAAGTAAATAGCTAGTGCATTGAGTGTTTCTGCCAGTTTCATTGCCTATTTTTGAGATACTAATTACACAATTATGTCACCGTATTTTCCGAAAAATACACACAGACAATCCAGGCAGAAATATTTAGGCTTTACCAATCAGATTGCGCTTCAATCTAGAGTCGGTAATAATCCGTAGAAATTGCACGCATTAGGAGTAAATCAATAAGCTACTCCTAGTAATTACCGTTAGATGATCAAACAGTTAAGAGTGTGTCCGCACTACTAAGGCACCAAATGTTCGACTACAGTAGAGACATAAGCCCAAATAACATATTTAAGAAATTTGCGCTACTCAAACCCTTTGATTTACGCTTGCGGCGTCCACCACCTCCGTTCAATCCACCTCCACTAAATCCAAAGGAAAGTTGCGAGAGCATATATCCACTTTGTTGCCTAGAAGAAACACTACTGGTACCGTCTGAATAAGTGGCTTCGCTACTTGCAAAACTTCTAATATTTGTCATTTGTATGACCAAATCATACAGGTCTAGTGAAGAAGATGAACGTCCACCACACATAGCCTCTTGTTCTTCTCCAGATACATCAGTGAATAATTCTGAGTTTTTTTGTATTTGAATCTGTTTGGACATAAGTACAACCTTTGTATTTGGTAGTATATATAGTTTTTTACAATAAGAGCATTAGAAAAATTAATTATCACTAAAAGTAGTCAGCTATCAGTGATATGGGGTAAAAATGTAATTAATTCATCTCCTATAACACCCCATATCTAGCTGATTAATTGATGAGTCTAAATAAACAAATTCCTAGTGTTATAGCCTCAAGTCAGTGGAAGATTCCAGAAAGTTAATCTGCTTGACTGTTCTCATTTATATACAGCTAGGGAAAATCAGTTGTTCTAAAGTGAGAGTTAAGTGGAAATTCTGGAATCGTAATTCAGCAATTAATTATCTGTATTTAATTGCCTACCATTTGAAGGTGAGAATGTCTCCTGAGGAACTATGAATCTTATCTTCGGAAGCCTTGAATACTTTTGTAGAACTTGCACCACCAGGACCAGCAACTGCTGTAGTACCAAACATGACAGCCTTACTATTCAAGTTGTACTTAGCGAAATTGTTCTCATTAATATTAGATGGGTAATACAAACCTAAACCACCAGCGATAACTTCTTGTTGTTCAACAGACAATTCGATAAATAAAGCGTCAGACATGATTGAAAACCTCGTAGTTTTGATTTGAGTTGAATTTGTTTTTAGCTCTTAGTTGATTGCCTTTTCTTGTGTTTGGCGCTCAACTCTTGGTTGATTAATGAAAAAAGATGGAAGATTCCAGAAAGTTAATCTGCTTGACTGTTCTCTTTTATATACAGCTAGGGAAAATCAGTTGTTCTAAAGTGAGAGTTAAGTGGAAATTCTGGAATCGTAATTCAGCAATTAATTATCTGTATTTAATTGCTTACCATTTGAAGGTAAGAATGTCTCCTGATGAACTGCGAATCTTATCTTCGGAAGCCTGAAACACTTTTGTAGAACTTGCACCACCAGGACCAGCAACTGCTGTAGTACCAAACATGACAGCCTTACTATTCAAGTTGTAGTTAGCGAAATTGTTCTCATTAACATTAGATGGGTAATACAAACGTAAGCCACCAGCGATAACTTCTTGTTGTTCAACAGACAATTCGGTAAATAATGCGTCAGACATGATTAAAAACCTCGTAGTTTTGATTTGAGTTGAATTTGTTTTTAGCTCTTAGTTGATTGCCTTTTCTTGTGTTTGGCGCTCAACTCTTGGTTGATTAATGAAAAAAGATGGAAGATTCCAGAAAGTTAATCTGCTTGGCTGTTCTCATTGACATACAGCTAGGGAAAATCAGTTGTTCTAAAGTGAGAGTTAAGTGGAAATTCTGGAATCGAAATAGAGCAATTAATTATCTGTATTTAATTGCCTACCATGTGAAGCTGAGAATGTCTCCTGATGAACTGCGAATCTTATCTTCGGAAGCCTTGAATACTTTTGTAGAACTTGCACCACCAGGACCAGCAACTGCTGTAGTAGCAAACATGACAGCCTTACTCTTCAAGTTGTAGTTAGCGAAATTGTTCTCAGTTACAGTTGGTATGCCATACAAACCTAAGCCACCAGCGATAACTTCTTGTTGTTCAACAGACAATTCGATAAATAATGCATCAGACATGATTGAAAACCTCGTAGTTTTGATTTGAGTTGAATTGAATTTGTTTTTAGCTTCTCGTTGATTGCCTTTTCTTGTGTTTGGCGCTCAACTCTTGGTTAATTAATCAAAAAAGATGGAAGATTCCAGAAAGTTAATCTGCTTGACTGTTCTCTTTTATATACAGCTAGGGAAAATCAGTTGTTCTAAAGTGAGAGTTAAGTGGAAATTCTGGAATCGGAATAGAGCAATTAATTATCTGTATTTAATTGCCTACCATTTGAAGGTGAGAATGTCTCCTGATGAACTATGAATCTTATCTTCGGAAGCCTTGAATATTTTTGTAGAACTTGCACCACCAGGACCAGCAACTGCTGTAGTAGCAAACATAACAGCCTTACTGTTCAAGTTGTAGTTAGCATAATTGTTCTCAGTTAGAGTTGGTATGCCATACAAACCTAAGCCACCAGCGATAACTTCTTGTTGTTCAACAGACAATTCGGTAAATAATGCGTCAGACATGATTGAAAACCTCGTAGTTTTGATTTGAGTTGAATTTGTTTTTAGCTCTTAGTTGATTGCCTTTTCTTGTGTTTGGCGCTCAACTCTTGGTTGATTAATGAAAAAAGATGGAAGATTCCAGAAAGTTAATCTGCTTGGCTGTTCTCATTGACATACAGCTAGGGAAAATCAGTTGACGTCAAGTGAGAGTTAAGTGGAAATTCTGGAATCGAAATAGAGCAATTAATTATCTGTATTTAATTGCCTACCATGTGAAGCTGAGAATGTCTCCTGAGGAACTATGAATATTATCTTCGGAAGCCTTGAATACTTTTGTAGAACTTGCACCGCCAGGACCAGCAACTGCTGTAGTACCGAACATGACAGCCTTACTATTCAAGTTGTACTTAGCGAAATTGTTCTCAGTTAGAGTTGGTATGCTATACAAACCTAAGCCACCAGCGATAACTTCTTGTTGTTCAACAGACAATTCAGTAAATAATGCGTCAGACATGATTGAAAACCTCATAGTTTTGATTTGAGTTGAATTTGTTTTTAGCTTCTTGTTGCTTGATTAATCAAAAAAGATGGAAGATTCCAGAAAGTTAATCTGCTTGACTGTTCTCTTTTATATACAGCTTTAGAAAATCAGTTGTTCTAAAGTGAGAGTTAAGTGGAAAATCTGGAATCGAAATAGAGCAATTAATTATCTGTATTTAATTGCCTACCATTTGAAGGTAAGAATGTCTCCTGATGAACTGCGAATCTTATCTTCGGAAGCCTGAAACACTTTTGTAGAACTTGCACCACCAGGACCAGCAACTGCTGTAGTAGCAAACATGACAGCCTTACTCTTCAAGTTGTAGTTAGCATAATTGTTCTCAGTTAGAGTTGGTATGCCATACAAACCTAAACCACCAGCGATAACTTCTTGTTGTTCAACAGACAATTCGATAAATAATGCGTCAGACATGATTGAAAACCTCGTAGTTTTGATTTGAGTTGAATTTGTTTTTAGCTTCTCGTTGATTGCCTTTTCTTGTGTTTGGCGCTCAACTCTTGGTTAATTAATCAAAAAAGATGGAAGATTCCAGAAAGTTAATCTGCTTGACTGTTCTCTTTTATATACAGCTAGGGAAAATCAGTTGACGTCAAGTGAGAGTTAAGTGGAAATTCTGGAATCGTAATTGAGCAATTAATTATCTGTATTTAATTGCTTACCATTTGAAGGTAAGAATGTCTCCTGAGGAACTGCGAATATTATCTTCGGAAGCCTTGAATACTTTTGTAGAACTTGCACCACCAGGACCAGCAACTGCTGTAGTAGCAAACATGACAGCCTTACTCTTCAAGTTGTAGTTAGCGAAATTGTTCTCAGTTAGAGTTGGTATGCCATACAAACCTAAACCACCAGCGATAACTTCTTGTTGTTCAACAGACAATTCGATAAATAATGCGTCAGACATGATTGAAAACCTCGTAGTTTTGATTTGAGTTGAATTTGTTTTTAGCTCTTAGTTGATTGCCTTTTCTTGTGTTTGGCGCTCAACTCTTGGTTAATTAATCAAAAAAGATGGAAGATTCCAGAAAGTTAATCTGCTTGACTGTTCTCTTTTATATACAGCTAGGGAAAATCAGTTGTTCTAAAGTGAGAGTTAAGTGGAAATTCTGGAATCGAAATTGAGCAATTAATTATCTGTATTTAATTGCCTACCATGTGAAGCTGAGAATGTCTCCTGATGAACTGCGAATCTTATCTTCGGAAGCCTTGAATACTTTTGTAGAACTTGCACCGCCAGGACCAGCAACTGCTGTAGTAGCAAACATGACAGCCTTACTCTTCAAGTTGTAGTTAGCGAAATTGTTCTCATTAACATTAGATGGGTAATACAAACTTAAGCCACCAGCGATAACTTCTTGTTGTTCAACAGACAATTCGATAAATAAAGCGTCAGACATGATTGAAAACCTCGTAAAATTGATTTGAGTTGAATTTGTTTTGAGCTTCTTGTTGATTGCCTTTTCTTGTGTTTGGCGCTCATCTCGTTGCTTACTTTTATAAGATACGAGCAACTCACTAGTAGAGTCATTTGCGTTTTCAGACAACTTGATTACCACGTTGAGAAAAAACAGTTGTCAAATTACGAAGCGAATCATTTCCGAAAAATACATAAAAGCAATACGCAAAAACCCGGTTTATTAAATAAACCGGGTTTCTGGTATACGGGATACGCCGAGACGCCGAGAAAACTATGGCTCGTAGCGTTTTGGTGTGAAATTATATATTACGTATTCAACTATTTGTCGATGACAGATTATTCAAAAGCCGAGCGCGAATTGCCGTCAGTTGCTCTTGGTTATTAACTGGCGATCGCGGCGGTGGTAATTCTGTATTGGGCCAGTTGGTTAAATCGAAGCAGGGACATAGCAACGGGGGCATACCCACGTTTCTCACTGGTACCGGCATACTGCAACGAGCGCATGGAGACACCTCCCAAGCAGGTGTCAGCAATTCTGCTATAGTTTCCTGTGTTCCTTCCAGGTAGCAGTCGCCCGACTCAGGTGAAATAATTTTCTGCCAGCACTCTTCAAACTCGTCACTGTAACGGTCACCATTAATGACCTCTCGCGGCTGTAAGGTTGCCGCACCGTTGTTAATTACAACTTTTTTACCTAGCTGGAACCAATAAGCTAAGTATCTTTTAACGTTTTTTTGTGATGCCATACTAAAATTCTAGATTCTGAATTCTCGTTTTTAAATCAGGAATCGTAAATAAATTATTAAGAAGAGTTATCAGTTGTTAAATGTTAGTTATATTCTCCATCTCCCTCTACTCTCTTTTACTTGGCAATGGGGAACCCAGTACACTGAGATTCAGAACATGACCCCCAGTAACTAAGTAAACTTCTTGGCAAAGACCTCCTAACTGACGTACTAAAGAACCTAGGCGATCGCGGAAGGTTCGACCTGTAGGATAAGCTGGCACGACACCCCAACCTGTCTCCTCCGCTACAAAAATCATGTCGGCAGCAACTAACTGCACTGTTTCTAAAAACTCTTGGACAATGTTTTGCCAAGTCAACTCGTCTTGTTCCAATAAATTTGCTACCCAAGTGCCTAAAGAATCTACCAAAAGGCAGATGTTTGGTTTAGCCTCAGCAAGAACAGCAGACAATTCATATGGCACTTCTAATGTCATCCAATCTTGAGGACGGCGTTCTTTGTGTTGTTGGATGCGTTGCTGCCATTCTTGATCATCTGAGTTTTCTACTGCCGTTGCCACATAGATAACCGCGAGTTGTGACTTTATTGCCAGAATTTCTGCCCATTCGCTTTTGCCAGAGCGCGCTGGTCCGGTCACTAATATGACTTTACTCAAAGCTGTTTACCTAGTATCTTGAATTAAGAAGGGTTGTAACTCTACCAGGCTATCAACTATTAGCTATCAGTTAGCTGACCGCTAAACGCTGAGTGCAGAACGTTTTTTACTCTTATTTTTTTACCATAAGGCTGGCAACTTGTCGCCAAAATAACTTTTAATAGTAAGACTAGCACCAGCATCATCTGAAGGCTGAAGTGTTAAGTATGAAGTAACTATAAAGTATGAAGTATAAAGTATGAAATTATTAAGTGTGATTAATTTTTCATCTTTTGTCCTTCAACATAGCTGCCTTCATCCTTAAACACTACAAGGTACAGCACACTTTCTTTGATATCGGTATGAAAGCAGGCATAAAACGCATAGAGGCAACTCTACACGATTTAGGAACTCGCAACACTGCTGGATCTGACGAAGCGGATGGTTTGACAAAGCCATCTCTATCGTTTCGCATCAGCGTTGGGGGTGAGGAACGCTGTGCACCCAATCCTGAACCGTCCGCAGAGGAGCCTCTTACACAATCGGAACAAAATTCACCTACCCACGATACCTCTGTACAGACTTTTCCAGCACAAGATAGCGATTGCAAAGCACCAAGCTTACCTAAATTTAAAACTCCTAGCTTTACTAGCCATCGCAACGGAGCAAATCCCGCCTTGGCAATGAATTTGTTACAAGAAATTCAGGAAAATGTTGCCTCTTGGCAAAGAGAACTGCAAAAAATCGTCCGGCAGATTCAAGATATATATTTAGAAGGACCGATTGTCAATGGCTGGCTAGAGTCCCACGAACACCAACGAGAACCAGGAGGAACCGCAACACTGCGCCATGCGGAAGTTGACCGCCTCATGGACTATGTAGAAGAAGTTTGCGCGACTGATGATAGCATCTCCTGCGAATCGCCCCGTGCTGGGTATCGTCTGTGTGGTTTGGATGCTTCTGGTAAAGTGTGGTCACGTCCGTGTCCAGCAGAACAAGTTGCAAGCGTTAGTATGGCAATTGCGCGTTACCAAAAGTTGCGCCAACTGTTGGGGCGAAAGCAACATCTAGAAACCCGTCTGACTCAATTGGCAGAAAGTCTTGTGATTTTGCACGGTCATATTCAATCGCAGTGAAATTTGACTCACAAAGAACACAGAACTCAGGAGTCAGAATCGAGAAGGTTTCTTTTGCACTTGGTAGTTTATTCATTAATTTTGATATGTTGTAGGGGTCAGATCCCCGACTTCGTAAAAGTTGTCGGGGATCTTGTAACCCCAGAAGTCACGCATTCGCATTTAGGAGAAATTTAAAGGAAAAAACTGGGTTGGTGAGTCGGAAATTTTTGGGATAGATTAGCAAGGGCAGCAGGCTAAAGTTGGACTTTATCATGGGTTTGTGGTTCATAGTTACTAAAAGAACCAACAACTAGCAACCAACATCCAAAAACCAAACTTAAAGCTTATGCCAAATACGCAAATCTCTGCCATAATCTGCACTCACAATCGAGATACTTATCTAGGCGCTGCTATAGATAGCCTTTTGGCGCAGGATTTTGTCGGTGAGTTTGAAGTCGTGGTAGTGGATAATGGATCGAGCGATCGCACTCGCGAAGTCGTAGAACACAGAAGCCACAATCCTCGCCTCAAGTATGTTTTTGAACCTATCATTGGTTTATCAGTTGCCCGTAACACTGGCGCAAGAGTTGCGAGTTCTGAAATTTTGGCGTATCTTGATGACGATGCAGAGGCAAACTCCCACTGGCTAGAGGTTTTATACTCAGCTTATCAAGATAACCCTAAACTGGCGATCGCCGGTGGCAAAGTGACTCTATTATGGCCCGAAGGAACCCAACCCCCACGTTGGCTATCTACTGGATTATCTGCCAATCTGGGGGCATACGACTTGGGCGACAGTATTGTCTACATTGACAACCCAGGAAAAACCCCCAGAGGCTTGAATTACTCCATACGCCGCAGCTTTCTTGAAGAAATAGGGGGTTTTGATACTCATCTCGGTCGAGTTGGGACAAAATTATTATCAAATGAAGAACTGCAAATGACCGAACTTGCCCTTCAACGGGGAATGCAAGTTGCTTATCTTCCCAATGCCCTCGTCGCTCACAATGTCGCCCCAGAACGCCTCAAGCGCTCCTGGTTTTTCAACCGGGGTTGGTGGCAAGGTATTAGTGAGTGTTATCGGGAACAACTTGCTGGCAAAGCTGGTTTAGGACAATTGCAGCGTGGTAGTGAGCGGTTTGTGCGGGGTTTGTATAAAACTATACAATACTTTCCTGATCCAGCAGAACGCTTTGATAAAATTGTGTATGCATATGGTCAAATTGGTTACTTAAATGCTGCGATTCAGGGTCTTGTGTTCAAATCGAAGAAAGAATAGCGAATAATAACTTATATGTCTTCCACACTACCAGTTTCCGTACTGATTCCGGCAAAAAACGAACAAGCAAACTTGCCTGCCTGTCTCGCAAGCGTCACAAGAGCTGATGAAGTGTTTATTGTAGATTCTCAAAGTAGTGACAAAAGCGTCGAAATTGCTCAAAGTTACGGCGCAAATGTCGTACAATTCTACTTTAATGGACGCTGGCCCAAAAAGAAAAATTGGTCTTTAGAAAACTTACCTTTCCGCAATGAATGGGTTTTAATTGTTGATTGTGATGAGCGCATCACACCTGAACTGTGGGATGAAATTGCCCAAGCAATTCAAAATCCAGAATACAATGGTTATTACCTCAATCGGCAAGTCTTTTTCTTAGGGACATGGATTCGCCACGGTGGTAAATATCCCGATTGGAATTTGCGTTTATTCAAGCACAAAAAAGGTCGCTACGAAAACCTAAACACTGAAGATATTCCCAACACTGGTGATAACGAAGTTCACGAGCACGTTATCTTAGATGGGAAAGCTGGATATCTGAAAAATGATATGATACACGAGGATTTCCGTGACCTTTATCATTGGATAGAACGACATAACCGTTATTCCAACTGGGAGGCTCGTGTTTATCTCAATTTGCTTAGAGGTAAGGATGACACCGGTACCATTGGCGCAAATCTTTTTGGAAATGCAGTACAACGCAAGCGCTTTTTGAAAAAACTCTGGGTGCGATTGCCATTTAAACCATTTTTGCGGTTTGTTTTGTTCTACATTATTAGGCGTGGTTTTTTGGATGGCAGGGCTGGGTATATTTATGCACGGCTTCTCAGTCAATATGAGTATCAAATTGGTGTCAAACTTTACGAATTACGCAAATATGGCGGTCAGCTAAATACCACCTCCACCCCTGTTGCTGAACAACCATCCGTCCCTCAAGAAGTCGGGCAGACAGTGCTTTAGGGGAGAAGGGGTTAATCAACAGACAACAAATGTACAGACGCGCTGAATGAAAGCGTCTCTACAAATAACTGATGTACAGACGCGTCATGGCGCATCTGTACAACTAATGACTAATGACTAATGACTAATGACTAATGACTAATGACGAACCTTTTGTAGATTTACGTAAATATGACCAATCCTGGTTTGACCGGGGGAGAGCAGGTTGGTATATTTTGTTATGGTGGTTTGTACAGGCGATCGCCTTTCCCCTGACTCCTCACCCATTCAATAATTTACGCTGCGCCCTGCTGCGTTTATTTGGTGCTTCTATTGGCAAAGGTGTATTAATTCGACCAACTGCCCGCTTTACCTATCCTTGGAAAGTCACAATTGGCGACTATAGCTGGATTGGAGATGATGTCGTTTTATACAGCCTAGACCAGATCCACATCGGTGAACACTGCGTCATTTCTCAAAAAAGTTACCTATGTACTGGTAGCCATGACATCCAAGACCCAGCCTTTGGATTGAAAACAGCGAGTATCACCGTTGGCAATGGAGTATGGATAGCCGCAGATTGCTTTATTGGACCAGGAGTGAAAATTGGGGCTAATGCCGTGATTGGCGTTCGGAGCAGTGTTTTTAGTGACATACCTTCTGGGCAAGTTTGCTGGGGAAATCCTTGTGTTCCTCGGTATCCAAGGAAGAAGGAGTGATTTATCTACAAAGCTGCTAACGCCGCAGAAACAACTGGGTAATGTAATAAGTATTACCAGTTCGCCAAACTCCCACACCAGTCTCCCGAAAAACAGGACGCAGAATATTCTCGCGATGTCCTGGGCTTTTCATCCAGCCCTCCACCGCTGCTGGTACAGGTTGAGGAATATTCGTACTTGTGAATAGGTTCTCACCCACCACCCAGTAGGAAATGCCCCCAGCCTGTACTCGCTTGTCAAGGGTACTCCCATCTGCCCCGGTGTGGCTAAAGAAGTTTTGTGCAGCCATCTGGCGACTGTATCTCCGGGCAACCTGTGCTAGCTTGTCGTTATTTTGTAAGGGTTTCAGTCCATATTTAACACGCTCTTTGTTAATACCTTGCCTAACTGCTGCCTCAATTTTGGTAGTTGCGGGAGTTTGGGCGAGAACTGGTGGCTTTTGGGGTTTGCCTGTTGGCAGTTGAGGCAAAGGTGGCAAATATTCAATAGCTTGCTCGCACCCTGTTGTTAGGAGTGCGAGTAGCACTATAGCAAAACCAGAAAATATATGAGGTAATCTACGTTGACACTTATGACTCATATTTATATTTTAAAGAAGCGCCCAGTAAGGGTGAAAAAGTACTTATAAACCAACTCCATAAGTAGGTCGGTACAAATAAAGTTAACTCGTTAAGGGCAGTCCTTAGTCATTGTAGAGACGCTTTCATTCAGCGCGTCTGTACACCGTCATTAGTAAGGGTTTTAGAGGCTTTTACATTTCTTAACATAGTTCGGTTTATTTTTACCTATCTACTTAACTCCAACGATATCTGTACTCAAAGTGTTGGCAATCCCTGATAGGGGAACTTCATCCACATTTCATCTGGGTTTGGAAAATTAAATATTTAGTACAGTTCTTGCCCTAATGGTTAGCTCCTCTAACAGAAAATGATAGTTGACACTCCAGTTGACTGGAGATTTCACAATAGTAGAAGAAAACTTTTTGGTCAGTCTTTAGATGGATCTCAAGTCTATGCAACCTATTTCTTGGAAAACTGGATTTTTTGCGTTTACCTTTGTAGCGATCGCATCCCTTACAGCCTGTTCTACTACTGGTTCCCAAAACCAAACTCAAGCCCCAAATACCACTGCAACTGAGGCAAGCGACAAGCAGCAGATGAACCACGGTGGTGATATGCATCATGGTAGTGATATGAATCACAACATGGCAATGGATTTAGGTCCGGAGGACGCTGACTATGATTTACGGTTTATTGATGCCATGACTCCGCACCATCAAGGTGCTGTGGAGATGGCAAAAGAAGCCCAGCAAAAATCAAAACGTCCTGAAATCAAAAACCTGGCAGACGAAATCATCAAAGCTCAAAACAAAGAAATTGCCCAGTTGAAACAGTGGCGCACAGCATGGTATCCCAAAGCACCTAGCACGCCAACAGCTTGGGACGCCCAGATGAATCATACGATGGCAATGTCTCCCCAGCTGTCTAAAGCTATGCGAATGGACATGGATTTGGGGGCGGGTGATGCCGAGTTTGACTTGCGCTTCATTAATGCAATGATTCCCCACCATGAAGGAGCGGTAACAATGGCGCAAGATGCATTGAGTAAGTCCAAGCGCCCTGAAATCAAGAAACTGGCTCAAAATATTATCAGTTCTCAGCAAACAGAGATTAACCAAATGAAGCAGTGGCGACAAGCTTGGTACAAAAAATAAGAAGCGCGATTTCATCGTAATTTCATTTCTTATTGCAAAACTAGGAAGTGTGTACATCTTCAACATTGACTAACACAAGATAGCAATTGCAACTCCTTTCCCCCAGTACTCAAGGACTTTTGAAGCGCGATGCCTAACTCTGTGCGTTCTCAACCACTTACAGCAATTCGTTGTGTTTCTGGCACACTCGCAAGCCTGCTGTTATTAGCGCGTTACCCATCAGGAATCAAAAGTGACTCATCAAAAATAAAGACTATCGATAAAAATAAAAATGCTGAGTGCCATCATTAAATGGGCGATCGCTCGCCGTTGGCTAGTGGGACTTAGACAAAAAACACCCAGAAAAAAGCCTCAAATCTATATACAAAAAGACTTTGACATCGTTTTGCTTAGTTTGTTGATATATCTAGGTTTCGGCCATTTTTGAGCATTTGGTGTATTTCCCTTACCCTGAATGGGTTTGAGGCTTGTTTATCCCTCAAAAATGTTTAAGTCCCGTTAGCAGGATTAGCAATGCAACCGATTTACCAATCCTACAGACAAATTCAACAATTTACAGCGGATGTGGCACACGAGTTATGGACACCTTTCGCTGCATCACAAGCAACGGTGGAATCAGCGCTGATGATACCGCAACTGGATGAAACAGAAGCGCGGGACATTCTGCAAACTATACAGCGTCAAAATCAGCGACTCACGACTTTGGTTGCTGATTTGTTGTTTTTATCTCGCTTAGACAGACAAAGAGTGCCAATGCGAGGCGAATGTTGCTTGGATGATATTGTTAACGATTTAGTAGAAGAATTTGCAGCAATGGCGATCGCCGTTAATGTGAAGCTGACATCTTGAATACGAGTCCATCAACCTCTGAATATTGTCGGTAATTCTGAGCAGCTTTATCGTCTGGTTTTTAACTTAATTATCAATGCGATTCAATACACGCCACAATTTGGGAAAGTGACAGTTATCTTAGACCTCACTGACAATTATGCTGTGATTCAGGTTCAAGATACAGGCATTGGCATTCCACAAAACGAGCTGACTCGGATTTTTGACCGTTTTTATAGAGTGAATAGCGTTAGCGTTCGCGAAGCGTGCGCCCTTGGCGCTCAGCTCCTCCCGAATGAGGCTCGCTCTCGTAGCACTGGCGGTTCTGGACTAGGGTTGGCAATTTCTTTGGCAATTGTTCAAGCACACTACGGTAGCTTAAATGTGCAAAGTGAATTAGGCAAAGGTAGCACTTTTACTGTTCAATTGCCTTTTGATATCACCGACTTTGAAGGTGTTCACTCTATTTACCGATTGAAATGGGTGCATCGTCGCTCACGTAAATTAAAGTAAACGTTTCTGACTAACTATGCTACATATCAGTTAGGCTGCTACATTTTCTTCTGCGCTTATTTCATAAAACAAAATAGTTCTTTTGTTGTCATCTGCCATAGGTAGGTTAAACTCACACTTGTAAATATTCTTAACAATTCTTTCCGAAAAGTTCTTAAGAATAGATAAAATTTTATTATAAAAATTATCCTAAAAAAAAAGCACAGCCTACACACTGCGCTGGTTCCTTGTTTTTTAGCTCCAACAAGCGTTAATTCTTGCCAGTAATCTATCAAGATTGATCGGCTTGCGGATAAAATCATTAGACCCTATATCTAGTTCTTTGCTGACACTAGCCTCTTCACAACCAGTAACGAGCAAAATGGGAATAAAGGGTAACTTATCATTCTGGCGGATACACCGGGTTAACTCATAACCGTTCATCCCAGGCATCATGACATCTAGTAACACTAAATCAGGTGGTGAAGCCTCTATCTTAGCCAAAGCTAAATTGCCATTGGTTGCGGTATCAACGTCAAAGCCCTCTGCTTCTAGAGCAGTTTGAAGCAAAGATACATTAAGCGCAAAATCATCCACAACCAATATTCGACGACGTTCAGAAGACTGCATAGATGCAAATCCTTATGCATGAAGTAAGAGGGACAAAAATTGGGTATTTTTACTCAAATGTTTTTATCTTTACATAAAGTCTTAACATATAAATCTATTTTTAGATAGATGACGTTTGATTGAAATGACAAAATTAATGCGGCAATACGGATTAAGTTCCGATACTGCCGCATCTATGACTTTAGCTTAATCGGGCTTAGTTGCCCCACGTCTCACCGCTACATATTGTGCAGCATAGCCTTACCGAAAGAAAACCGTTGCCTTTTGCCGTTAAGATCAACTGTTCAAATTCCGTGCGATGGCACGAAGTGCCCACCTAAGTGCAAAGCCCACGCACTCGCGTTCGGCGATCGGCTTCGATATCAATCTGGAATAAACTTAAGAGAGACACCGTTTATGCAGTAGCGTTTCCCAGTGGGTGCAGGACCGTCGTCAAACACATGACCTAGATGCCCTTTGCAGCGACTGCAATGCACTTCCACTCTGGTCATAAATAATGACTTGTCTACGGTTGTGCCAATTGCACCTTCAATTGGGTGAAAGAAACTAGGCCAGCCAGTACCACTGTCAAATTTTGTTCCAGATGTAAATAATGGCTGTCCGCACCCAGCACACACATAAGTGCCTTTAGCATACTGCTTATTAAGTGGGCTAGTGTGAGGACGTTCTGTCGCATGTTGACGCAGCACACAAAACTGTTCCGGCGTTAACTCTTCGCGCCACTCTTCTTCTTTTTTGTTGATTTCAGACTCTCTATTTGAAGTTGTCATAATTCTTGAAGTTCCTGTTAGATAGCGTGATAAATATGTTCGAGTGTTGTTGGTCAGTTGCTGATGAAGTTTGTGATTAAGTCATTAAAGGATGACATATCCTATTTACTAGAATCAACGTCCCTAAAGTAACCCTGATAAACTCCTTCAAATTAGCTCAGAAAGGCTGCTAGGTCTTCTGAAAATATGTATTTTCATATGGGAAGTGACTCATTTAGGACTCAACTTAGCCATTACCGTGCTGCTGACCTTATAGTTTTTATTCTACCTATTTACCAACAATAGTGGTAAATAGCTGATTTACCTGGTAAAATTCTCAACAATATTAATTTTGACATAAAACCAACAGGAATTTTATTGCAGATATCACGAAAAAAGATTCGGTATACACTAATGAGGGGGTTAATCAAGATTTTTTCACTTCAATATCGGAAAAGCATCCTACCTAAAGGTGATAAAGACACAAAAGGTAGTTGATAGTATTAGTAAATCAAAAAAGAACCAGGGAGTGTCAGAATATGGAAATTAGTGCTCGTAATGCTTTCAAAGGCACTGTCAAAAAAATTATCACAGGAGCTGTTAACGACGAAGTCAGCATAGAAATTGCGCCAGGAGTAGAGGTCACTGCAGTCATTACAAAAACTTCAGCAGAAACGCTAGGACTCCAAGAAGGAAAACAAGCTTACGCTATCATCAAAGCTTCAGATGTGATCGTTTCCGTTGATTAGGTGATTGTTTTTGTGCCGTCAAGCTTGACAAAAATTGGTATATTTTATAACTCAGTATAAAGCCTTAAACCCCAAATTGAGCGAGAAAAGCCAATAAAAAGAAGGTAGCCTTATCGCGTATCTTTTTACTTTTTCTGAGTTTGTACGGATAGGTGCAAGATCTGAGAATAGCTATCCTTCATTGGGAAGAGGCAATCGCGCTTTTGCCTCTCTAGGATTGTAAGCGTTTATTGCCCGCAATCCACGCAAACCGTCAGGTATTGAAAGACTTGCAAGCCATAGCATTCCAAGCGTGGAATCATCATATTAGGAGTTTAGACGGTTATGAACAGTTCGTTGACCCGACCCCTGGCTGTTGTAACGGGTGCCTCTAATGGCATCGGCTACGAACTCGCCAAACAGTTCGCCCAAAATGGCTTTGATCTGGTTGTCACAGCTACTGGATCAAGCATCAACGAAGCGGCTCAAGCCTTCCTTGAATTAGGTGCCAAGGTGGAAACGGTGCAGTCGGATCTCGCCACCTATGAAGGAGTCGAGGCGCTTTACAACAAGATTAAGGCAACTAACCGACCAGTAGATGCGATCGCTATCAACGCGGGTGTCGGTGTCGGTGGTGACTTTGCACGCGAAACTGACCTGAAGGACGAACTTAATCTCATTAACTTGAACGTCGTATCCACTGTCCATCTCGCCAAGCGGGTGGTGAAGGACATGGTTGAGCGCGGCAAGGGTCGAATCCTCT
This sequence comes from Scytonema sp. HK-05, assembly GCF_963872035.1. Taxonomy (NCBI): domain Bacteria; kingdom Bacillati; phylum Cyanobacteriota; class Cyanophyceae; order Nostocales; family Scytonemataceae; genus Scytonema; species Scytonema sp. HK-05. The sequence continues at coordinate 61,302 of NZ_CAWMYC010000113.1, read as the reverse complement.
TCACCTCGTCCATCGCCGCCCTGATGCCGGGTCCGTTCGAGGCAGTCTACGCGGCTTCCAAGGCATTTGTGCATTCTTTCTCAGAAGGACTACGCAACGAGTTGAAGGACACAGGCGTCACCGTCACCGCACTCATGCCTGGACCGACTGATACCAACTTCTTCCACCGCGCAGGTATGGACGACACCAACGTGGGCGCGAGCAAGAAGGATGACCCGGCTGATGTCGCAAAGCAGGGTTTTGAGGCACTGATGGCAGGCAAGGACGATGTCATTGCTGGCTCAGTCAAGACGAAGTTGCAGGGTAGCGTGAGCAAAATCTTGCCTGATACCGTCAATGCTGAACTGCACCGCCAGCTCAGTGAGCCAGGGTCAGCTAATAAGTAATCTGCTTTGAAGCTACCGGATTAGCTGCACGTGCAAAACTTCCTGGCACAAAGCATTGCGTAGTGTTGACCAATGTTAAAGAACTCATAGACCCAGAGGATAAATGGCACAATTTATACTCTGTAGGTATGATAGATTTCATGCGGACATCTAAAGGGAAAAGTGAACTACCCACACTTACTCGAAGAGAAGTGTGGGTAGTTCACATGTAGCCTTTCATAAGAATGATTGTCGAATTAGAAAAGATAATTGACACCATATTCAATTTGTGCAAATCACATGCGTTTGCCCTGCTGCTTTTAATAAGAAAATTTAAAGTGAATTAACGTTGCTGGAAATGTTTGGGTTTTAAAGGGGAAGCAGGAGCAGAAAGTACTAGGATGTTTCTAACGTTGCTGATGTAACGTCCTCCTGCTTTATCACCAGGCACCACTAGACGAGCAAATCCCTCATCTGTATCTGTCAAATACTGGATAGTACCATCGCTTGCTTTTTTTGCATATGCAATGAGTACTTGCTTCCCTTCAAAGTTGGGGTGAATTTCACCAATAGCCACAACCGCCTCATAGCAGTCAGTGGCTTCCGCAAGAACGTACTGTCGGAGGAAAGCGTTTTTAGGATTTTGACCAGAATTACCAGCTTCAAGTCCCCCTGAAGAAATCTCATTATTAATTAACTCCCACAAGGGAACTCCATAGTATGTTTCTGTTCTCGGACCTGCTCCTGTTTGGAAAGTTACAGTGATTTCAGTAACGACTGCTGGGTCTTGTTTCTTTAAATCCTCCTGCAAATCTATGAGCTTTTGCAAGTCAAACGTTATTGGGTTTTTGACCTCACCACCCAAGCGGAATGTCTCAGACAGACCGCCCGGACACGCATTTTCTTCCCAGGAAGCGCGGTTTGCTGGGTCAGCTAAAGTAGGTTGCCAAAATCCCACTATCGATAGTGTTAAGGACACAATTGCGATACGACGAGTAAAACGCATAAAACATACCTTTGTTTAACTACTTACATGAATTGTTAAAAATTCGCTTCTAGTAACAGCAAGTAATCACCTTCCTGAGTTTTCGCTTTTTGGAAGCTGTCGATGTTTTCTTAAGGGCTAACCCAATACCAACAGCAAGCAAAATCCCGCCCAAATTCTGTGATTCGGGAACGGAAGTCGAGGGAGTGGCAGATGGGGAACTAAACCCATACTTCGCCAGAATTTTTTGTCCAGCTGGTGAAAGGATATACTCAGCAAGTTTTGTACCGTTGGGACTGGCATCTTTGAGTACAGTCAGTCCATAATCAGCTTTGACTGCTAGATTTTGAGGCAATTCTATTAATTGCAGGTCGGGTGACTCTTGAAGAGCTGATAGTCCACTCGTGTAATAAGCCAAAAAAATATCTGCCTGCTGAGTCTCTTGAATAAAGTACACTAAGCTATTTTTTCCCCCTGGAACTGGTGGAGAAGAGGGTCCACCTACCAACCGCAAGGCTTTTGCATCCAATGTTTGGAAGCTACCTGGTCTTAGCTCATTGGCTTTGCGAAATATCTCCTGTGCGTAGTCCCCGGAAGGATCTGAGATAGGTGTTGAAGTACCCAATTTGATTTGTGGATCTAGCAACACATCTAAAAGATTGTCCGACGTGACAGACAAACCCGGTCTCACAATGGCGGTCATGCGATTACTGGTAAAGTTCACCACAGATCCACTCAAGCCTTGCTGATACAATTTGAGAGGATTTCCTATATCTGCACTCGCAAAGACATCAGTCTTCTCCCCATTTTCTAAGCGTTCTCGCAATGACCCAGAAGGGCCAAATTCCCTGTTCACGGTAATGCCGTATTCCTGGGTGAAAGCGTCAGCGACTTCAGACAAACTACCCCTCAAACTGCCAGCACCATACAAGGTTACCTTTGGCGGTTCAGACTGAGTCTGATCGACAGCGAAAACCCTAGATGTCAGCGTGACACCGGAAATACAGGTAATCAGCGAGACGGCAAGCAAATATTTTCTCATCCTTTTTGAGCGTTAAGTATCGGTATACAGTAGGAAAATTGCTATCACTTCCGTGCCTCTCTACGCTTGTTTAAGCTTTTGTTGTCTCCATCAATTTCTCCGGGAAAACTCTGATGTACATCTAGGTTTTTGTATGTTGTCATAACATACCAGCTATGTTGGTAAAAATCAAGTCAACTATGTTTAAGCTTTGCAGAGAATAAGAGCAGTAGAATTGTTTATTTGGTATTGATGAATAGCTACCAGCCTGTAAGCTTACTCCTCGCCGCGATCGCCCCTTGGGCGGGCACTTGTGCCATCGCCCCCATCGGCGGGGCTTTGCCCATCGCCCATACCTCCTTGGGCGGGCACTTCACTTGTGCCATCGCCCCCATCGGCGGGGCTCTTGGGAAAGCGGACACGCCTCAAAGAACGCCCATCGCCTCGCTATTGCTCCATAGAATCCAGCAAATCTGCAATTTCGTCTGGTTGGAACCACACTAAGCCAAGTTTCTTCAAGTCTTCTGTGTAATAGAAGCTGATTCCACAGATATCTACAATTCTGGCTTCTAGGGCGAGAGTAATATCATCTATACACTCATCGATTCGACATACAGGTTGATCAAAGTTGGCGATATGAGCAATCAATTGAATTCTGTCTGCAGAAAAACCGTCAACTGCAGCAGGCAACAGTAGAAGAGGAAAACTTCTTTCTAGCCAAGGGTTGCGTTTAATCAGACCTTTAAGAAGGTAAATAAAATAAGCTGCAATCTGATGATTTGTCATCTCACCAGACTGAACTCTGCGACGTGAAATTGCAAGCAGGTTGGAGAAGAATGGTACTCGCAACTGCTTGTCTAATAACCGATAGGGATTTTTCAAGCTCTGTGGAGCTCTACAGTACAAGTGCGGATTTTCTAGTTGATATTTTGCCAAGACTTGCCGTGCTAGCCGGGAAAGATACATTTTGTCGCCATCACAGCTAAAATCAGCGCCGAGTTTGCAATTATTTTGGATCAGGATTTGTGCTGCCCAAATCAAGCTTTGCTGTTCTAATTCCTTAACAACTTGTTGTGCATCAATATCAGGGGTATTTGTCCGAATGAACCACAAGACAGACTCTTTATACAACTGGTGTGAGGTTTCACATGCCACATATCCAACTGACTCATTGGAGCGTAAAACCTCTAGCCATTCAGCCATTAATTGGTATAAAACAGCCTTGTTATGAGTTTGAATTGCCTTGACCAACTGCCAAACAGCAGCTTGTTCTTGTGTGGTCCATTTTTGTGGCATACTAATTTCATCCATCCTCTGAATGCAGCCAGTGTTTCGTTTTGGAATTGCAAGCGCTCAAAGACTACTGTGTAGCATAAGAAGCATCACTGTCTTTGTAGTTACTTGTATATTACCAATTAAATTGGTATAAATGTGTTCCTGTAAGGATTTCGGAAAAATTCAAAAGTTAAAAAAATCAATTTTTAAGATCATTTCACAACACTTCATTTGCAATATGTTAGGCTGTGTTACCAACAATATTGGTATAAAGCAGCGATTGATACAGTTTTGGCAACCGATTTAAGCTTTGATGGTTTTGGGGGAATGGTATGTCCTGTTTGGGGTATGCCAAGCAATGCCTGTAAATCTTGAATTGGTTTGGTAGGTTAGGCGCAAGCTCTGCAGTCACTAAAAACTACGTTTCTTGCTCTGATGAATTTAGGATTGTCAAGAATAGCAACTGTCAAAGCGAGCCGTCTTCCTAAAAGCCTTCGCCGGCACTTTGACATCAAACCTTCACCTGTAGCGTTAGATTTGCTCACCGCCTTTGAAGTCATCGGTTACACTGTCCTTTTGGAATCAGATATTAACATAGGTAGACACAAGGCACAAGGTTGTCTTGATACCAAGGTGGTTTTGGGCGATTGGGCGCAAGCCAGCACTCTCTTGAGCGATTGGGCACGAGGGCACTGCGCTCCGCGCGATCGCCTATACAATGCCTTGAAGCAGATTAACCCCAAACTGTCAACTGTTGCGATTGAAACAGCTATCTCTGGGGTGAGTTTCACCCAAAGTTCTAACCTGTTTGAAAATAACCGTCTTTTTCACCAACACCTGACACAAGGAGTTGATGTTGCGTACCAAGAAAATCACCAAACAGTTCATGAAAAAGTTTGGCTGGTTGATGCGTCTAATTTGCTCAACAATGACTGGTTAGTTATTCATCCTTTAACCCTGATTGAGGGAAGTTCCACTCACTGTCTGGATGTGGTTGTCTTCATCAACGGGTTCCCATTAGCAGTCATTATCTGTACCGATCCTCAGGACAAAAACGCTACCCTCAAAAAAGCGTATCAGCAACTTCAGTTCTACAAACAACAAATTCCAACCCTGTTTTCCTACAATGCATTCCTGATTATTGCCAACCGAAATCAAGCACGAGTTGGCACTTTAACTTCTGAGTGGGAAGAGTTTCTGCCTTGGCGCACGATTGATAACGAAGACTTTCCGCATCAAGGAGAAACAGAACTAGAAGTGCTGATTCAAGGGATTTTTGACAAGCGGCGTTTTCTAGAGTTGATAAACCACTTCATGGTATTTGAGAACAACGGAGCCAGTATCAGCAAACAGTTGCTTCGTCGCCCTTTTTGTACAACGCCATACCCAAAAACAAGCTGTCATTCTTAAGCAAGCAAGTATTTCCCAGTATTCAACATGACAATTATGCCTACGAACTCCAATTGGTATGAGAAAGAACTCATCGAAGAGTTCACTACCATCATCAATCACTCTTTCCCACAAGTTGGGCAATTGCTAAAGCGCTGTCATGTCAAACTCATCCAGTCATTCTGGGGACAACAGAGTCTTCACTTCCTGCCCTACATCGCGATTTATTGCCCTAATGAGATCATTGCTGCTGTCAAAGCGCAAATCTCTGTATTTAGAGAAGTCGCAAAATATGTAGGAGTTGTTGAGGTTGTCTGTCTGAATGCCACATCCCTGCTGCATGATCCCATGTCCAAGATCAAGCAGGATAATCCTCGCTTGTGGTTAGAACTGCACTGGATTGTCACACAGGAAAAAGGACAGGTCGTATGAAAACTGGGCTTTTCTGCAATTACGAAAATCATGACCATGATGCTCGTCGTGCCATCTCTGAGCAAGTGGCGGTCGTAAAACACGGAGAAAGCTTAGGCTTTGAAGAAGCCTGGGTAACAGAGCACCATTTCAATGATTTGAGTGTTAGCTCGTCTACTTTGATGTTAATGGCACATTTGGCGGGCGTAACTTCAACAATCACATTAGGTTCGGCAGCAGTGCTGTTGGCGTTTCATAACCCAATTACTGTTGCAGAAGATATTGCCACATTGGATAACCTGTGCGATGGGCGACTTGCTGTAGGAATTGCCAAGGGTGGACCATTTCCCGAACAAAACAAGCACTTTGCCACACCGATGAGTGAATCGCGTGCCAAGACACTAGAGGCAATGACGTTGATTCATAAACTGTTGTATCACAACGATGTGTCGTTTCAAGGGCAATACTATCAGTGCAATGATGTCACGATTTACCCGAAACCCTTACAGAAAAAAATACCAGTGTACCTTGCTACCAGTGATGATGAGGCGATTGGATTTGCTGCCCTTAATTCTTTCGGCTTGATGGGAGGACCACCGTTTTCCCTGGATACACTCAAAAACAATGTTGCCAAATACCGCGCTATCAATTCCAGTGGTTGTGATAAGTTCATGCTGGCACGATTCTTTTTTGTTGCGGGTACCAAAGATGAGGCGATCGCTGAGGCTTTACCTTTGATTCGCAGTTTTAGTCAAAGAATGAAGATGTTGAGTGCTAAAGCACAAAAGTGTGGCAATAGCAGCCAACACCTCCAAGCTTCTAGTAGTCAAAAAAGTATTTTTGATGAAGACCAATTGTTAGAAAATTCGATAATTGGTGATGTAGCCACTTGCCGAGACAAAATCAAACGATTTCAGGACGAACTCAATTTAGGCACTTTAGCACTGAAACCCGCTTCGTTGAATCTGCAAAAAAACCTAGAGAGTTTGACGCGCTATAACGAAGAGGTACGAACTTATGTGTAAACAACGCAGTGATTAGAAAGGGGTGTTACCATGAATCAACCTTTCCTTCCTCCAGATGATTTGCCTCCAGCTAGAACAACTCTAGTTGATGAAATACTGCACAGACAACTAGAAACAGTTGCTGGCATACGCTTTTACCAAACCTGCGGTCCCATTATGCGGGTTTTGCTGTCGAATTGTCACTGGTATTTCCAAACGAGTTCTGGCATTTTGACGCTAGTGATTGTTTGCTATGACATTGAAAGTTATTGGCATATCACTAACGCTGTTTCCCATATTCTCAAGAGATTGAAGCTGTTTTCAAACAGTGCCAAAATTCGCCTCTGTCCACCAACTGAGTTGGGGACACCGTGGGAAATCGAAGTCAATGAAATGTCAGATGATGAAATCCCGGATGATGAAGATTAATTTCTGTACGTTCGCTCATTTTCAATAAGTGGGAGGGAATTATGTCTTGCAGTGCTTGGAGTGTGCCTGATAGAAAGACTCTGGCATTTTCATTAGTGAAAGCATCTGCCGTTGGAGACAGTTTTTCCTTGAACCGCTTCAATATTTACAGTAGCAGCAGGTAGTGAAGCAGGTGTTCTGACTCACTTTCACCGTCACCTTTTGGCTACAATCAAACCAAGCCCGAAAAAGTCTTGGCGTTCAAAGATTATGGTAGCCATCACCCAACAACCCCAAAAAATGACCATCGAGGAATATCTCGAATGGGAACCTCAGCAAGACGTTCGCTACGAATATGTCAACGGCGAAGTTTTTGCCATGACAGGTGGTACAATTCCGCACAATGATGTTGCACTTAACCTTTACGCAGCTTTACGCCCCCATCTGCGTTCCAGAGGTTGTCGGGTGAATGTGTCAGATGTGAAAGTGCAAGTCAGTTCCCAAAGCGCTTACTACTATCCTGATGTTATCGTCAGTTGCGACCCAATAGACCTCAACGCCCGCAAATTTATTCAATTTCCCAAGCTGATTGTCGAAGTCCTCTCCCCAGGTACAAGCGCCAAAGACAGGGGTGAGAAATTCACTTATTATCTTAAAATCCCCACTTTGCAAGAGTATGTCTTGATTGACTCTGAAAAAATCTCCGTTGAGCGTTACTCTCGCGGAGAGGGTAGAATGTGGCTTTACTATCCCTACACGAGTGGAGATATTATCACTCTCTCAAGTATTGAATTTGAATGTCCTATTGAATTGCTGTATGAAAGTGTTGTATTTGGAACCGAGGAATAAAGAAAAGGCAATTATTCTCAGGAAAACAGCACCTTCCTTGTTATAAAGCCCCCATATGGGGGCTTGAAAGTTTCATACTCTAGCTTGCAGATAGTTGACAACTATCTCAAAAAGACTTTGTTAATCAACAGCAACTATTACATCCGAAGATTTTATAATAGCGTATGCTTGCTTTCCTTCTTGCAGTTGAAGCTTTTCTGCTGATGACTTGGTGATGATCGCAGTGACCTCTACTCCAGAAGCAATTTCTAATATTACCTCGGTGTTAACGGCTCCTTCCACAACTTTTTTTACAGTAGCTTTAAGCGCATTACGAGCACTTACTTGCATCTTTTGATGTCCCCTGTAGTGTTTGAACTTAATAATACTAGCAACTATTGACTCTTATAATTAACATCTTGACGTCAACATTACTATTCTTAACTTTTCCTTAACGTATAAAAAACCATTGCTTAGTCTTACAGCATCCTTCAAATGATTAGATCACAAATCTTCGGGTGTTCCTTGCCCGTAAAAGCCTATGTCGTATCCATTTGAGATATTGGTGAGCAATGCCCACCTTAGCTGAAAACCGCTGTAAAATCAGGGTTTTCAGAGAAAGTAAATTTATAATGTCATATTGCCATGACTGCAATTACCATCAACTTTAATAATGTTGTTAAACTAACCGACGATCAATTTTACCAACTGTGTCAGGATAATCCCGATGTCAAATTTGAGCGCAACGCCAAGGGAGAATTGATTGTAATGCCACCAACGGGGGGAGAAACAGGAAAACGTAACGCGAAACTTACTGCACGATTTGTTTTGTGGAACGAACAAACACAACTCGGTGAAGTATTCGACTCCTCCACTTGCTTTAAACTCCCCAACGGTTCTGATCGCTCCCCTGATGTATCCTGGATACAATTAGAGCGGTGGAACGCACTGACACCCGAACAGCGCGAGAAATTCCCACCCATCGCCCCAGATTTTGTATTGGAGTTGATGTCTCCATCCGATAGTCTTAGCGTTGTTCAAACCAAAATGCAAGAATATATGGATGCAGGCGTAAAATTGGGTTGGCTTATCGACAGAAAAACTGGGCGTATCGAAATTTATAGACAAGGGCAAACAAAAGAAGTATTGGAGTTCCCCACAAGCTTATCTGGAGAAGAGATATTACCTGGTTTTGTTTTGGATTTACAGATTGTGTGGGGTTAATTGCAATTTCAAACAAGCTAAAAATTTTCTAAACAATATCATTATCAGGACTTACGCAAAGTCGAGAATGTCATACTGAGCGAAACGGAGTGTAGCGAAGTATCAAGGGAGATTCTATGTCTTTCAGACACGCTGAGTCCCAAAGGGACACGCTTCGCGAACGCGAACGTTTCGCTAGCGCTACACTCAGAATGACAGTTTTTCGTTAAAATGCGTAAGTCCTGATTATTTTTGTAGTAGCAATTTTTTATATACTAGATAAAAAATAATGTTTATGAATCCTTTTTATAGGGTTTGACAGATTTGGCTATACTTTGTTTTAGGATAGGTTTAGTGTTTTGTCTTGGTGACGGGGTAAGATCCTGTGCCAAGTTTAGTAGTTTTGGGTGGTTTGGTGCGATCGCAAGTGCTTTTTCATAGTACATTCTTGCTTCATCAACTCTGCCAAGTTTCAACAGTGCGCGACTTAAATCTGATGTGACGATGGTCAAACCTCTTTCATTTTTTAAAATTTTGTCGATTTCAAAACCTTTTATAAGTTGAATAACAGCTTCTTCTAAGTTTCCATGTGCGAGTAAAGCTTGACCCATTGCAGTATAAACTTTTGCTAGATGTCCTTGGTCGCCTAGTTCCTCGCCTAATTTGATACTTGCTTGGAAATACATCAGGGCTAATTTATGCTTTTCCTCTCCTCCCTGTTTGTGTAATACTCTACCCAGAGTGTTAAGAATTATTGCTTGTCCGCGTTGGTCTGCCTCTTTTGTAGATAAGTCGTAACATTGTCGGAGAATTTTCTCTGCTTCATTCCATTTTTGTTGTTTTCTTAGTATTCTGCTTAGAGTATGAAGGGCAAATATTAAAGGTTTAACATCGTCCAAGTCGGCACAAATGTCTTGGCTACGTTTTAATATTTGTTCAGCTTCTTCCCATTGACATTGTAATTCTAGAATCCTGCCTATATTATTCAATGAGATAGCCGAGCTTTTCTGGTTTCCTAGTTTTTCAGATATGTCGTAACTGCTTTGGAAAGCTTCTTTTGCTTCATTTAATTGCTTTTGTTCGAGCAATAAGTAACCCTTTTGATGCAATATCTCAGCTAAATAGGTAAGTCCTATTGGCTTTCGCTCCTGGTTATTTAATTCTTCTTTGATAGCAATAATACGTTCAAGAGTCGAAATAGCTTTTTCAATTTCACCCTGCTTGCGTAGTACCGCGCTTAGAGTCTTTAGCGTCTTTACTAAAGAGCGTTTGCTATTTAGTTGTTCTTGAATATCAATAATGCGCTCAAGGGTTTTTCTTGCCTCTTCAAAATCGCCCTGTTGACGCAGTACACCAGCTAGACTTGTTAGGGTCATTGTCAAGCCGCGTTGGTTGCCAAACTGTTGTTGAATTGCAATACTACTATGAAAAGAATCGATGGCTTCATCGAGTTTATTTTGCTGCTGTAAAACACCAGCCAAGCAGTTTAAACCGATTACTTCTTGGCGTTTGTCATCCAGTTGTTGGCTGATTTCAATTTGACGGCGAAAAGCATTGACGGCTTCATCGAATTTTTTTTGCTGCTGTAAAACACCAGCCAAGCAGTTTAAACCGATTGCTTGTGAGCGTTTGTCATCCAATTCTTGATTGATTTCAATTCTGCGGCGAAAAGCATCGACGGCTTCATCGAGTTTATTTTGCTGCTGTAAAACACCAGCCAAGCAGTTTAAACCGATTGCTTCTTGGCGTTTATCATCGAGTTGTTGGCTGATTTCAATGCTGCGGCGAAAAGCTTCGGCGGCTTCATCGAGTTTATTTTGCTGCTGTAAAACACCACCCAGGCGATTGAAAGCAATTCCCTCGAAACGTTTGTCATCCAATTCTTGATTGATTTCAATTTCACGGCGAAAAGTATTGACAGCTTCATCGAGTTTGTTTTGATGCTGTAAAACACTACCTAAGCAGTTTAAACCGATTGCTTGTGAGCGTTTATCATCGCGTTGTTGGCTAATTTCAATACTGCGGCAAAAAGTATCGGCGGCTTCATCGAGTTTGTATTGCTGTTGTAAAACATCACCCAAACGCTTTAAACCGATTGCTTCAAAGCCTTTAGCATCGCGTTGTTGGCTGATTTCAATGCTGCGGCAAAAAGTATCGGCGGCTTCATCGAGCTTGTTTTGCTGCTGTAAAACACCACCCAAGTAGTTTAAACCGATTGCTTCTAAGCGTTTATCATCGCCTTGTTGGCTAATTTCAATGCTGCGGCGAAAAGTATCGGCGGCTTCATCGAGTTTGTTTTGCTGCTGTAAAACACCACCCAAGTAGTTTAAACCGATTGCTTCTAAGCGTTTATCATCGCCTTGTTGGCTAATTTCAATGCTGCGGCGAAAAGTATCGGCGGCTTCATCGAGTTTGTTTTGCTGCTGTAAAACACCACCCAAACGCTTTAAACCGATTGCTTCTAAGCCTTTAGCATGGCGTTGTTGGTTGATTTCAATGCTGCGGCGAAAAGTATCGGCGGCTTCATCGAGTTTGTTCTGCTGTTGTAAAACATCACCCAAACGCTTTAAACCGATTGCTTCTAAGCGTTTATCATCGCGTTGTTGGCTAATTTCAATACTGCAGCAAAAAGCATCGACAGCTTCATCTAGTTTATTTTGCTGCTGTAAAACACCAGCCAAGTAGTTTAAACCGATTGCTTCTGAACGTTTATCATCAAGTTGTTGGCTGATTTCAATTCTGTAGCTAAAAGTATTAGCGGCTTCATCGAGTTTTTTTTGGTGCTGTAAAACACCAGCCAAGTAGTTTAAACCTATTTCTTCTTGGCGTTTGTTACCAAGTGCTTTGCTGATTTCAATTTGACGGCGAAAAGCATCGACGGCTTCATCGAGTTTGTTTTGCTGCCGTAAAACACCACCCAAGCATTTTAAACCTTTTGCTTCAGAATGTTTATTATCGAGTTGTTGGTTGATTTCAATACTGCGGCGAAAAGCATCAACGGCTTCATCTAGTTTATTTTGCTGCTGTAAAACACCACCTAAGCAGTTTAAACCAATTGCTTCTTGGCGTTTGTCATCGAGTTGTTGGTTGATTTCAATTTGACGGCGAAAAGCATCGGCGGCTTCATCTAGTTTATTTTGCTGCTGTAAAACACCACCTAAGCAGTTTAAACCAATTGCTTCTTGGCGTTTGTCATCGAGTTGTTGGTTGATTTCAATTTGACGGCGAAAAGCATCGGCGGCTTCATCTAGTTTATTTTGCTTTTGCAAAGCACTTCCTAAGCTGTTTAGCGTAATTGACAAACCATCTGGTTCATCTAATATTTCTTGGATAGCTAAAGCTTGTTTGAAAGTATCTACAGCCTGGTCAATTTTTTGTTGTCGCCGTTGTACACGTCCAAGGGTAGTAAGCCAATTTGCATGACACTGATGGCGGGTTTGCTCAATTTTGATTTTTTGCAATATATCTGAAATAGGAACAAGTACTGCCTCAGCATTCAGATGTTCCTTTTCCAGAGAAAGATACTTTGCTTGTTGAATGCGGAATTTAACTACCAATTCCCAATTCTCAAATCGTTCCGCTAAAAGTTGGAACCTGGACATGAATGCTACTGCTTGCTTCCAGTAGCCATATTTTTCAAAAAATTCTTGCAGCCGGGATGCAAATTCATAGTCAGCACTTTCTTGATGTTGCAACCAATCAGCAACCAAAATAATACCGTTAATATCCTCTGCGATCGCACTAGCAACAAAACCAACATCGCTGGATTTAACTAAATTGATAAAAAATTGAGCGTGTCGAGTTGCTGCATCATCTCGCAATCCGCGTTCAACTGCCAACTCTTGAGCAAACGCACGAATTAACGGATGGAAAACAAATCGATTCTCTCCCACCTCAGCATAGTTAAGTAGCGAAAACCGACATAAGCAATCGAGGTCATCTTGTGCCGTATACTCATCACTATAATTACCTGTTGCTGTTGCAGAACGTCGAGAAAATCCATCCTCGGCACAAACACTTAAGCAGGAAAAAAAATCAATTTGCTCTGGCTGAAGTTCTTTTAAGCTAAGTGAGAAGCAAGCACGAACATCCAAATGTTCATCTTTTGCAACTCTTAATCTTGCCAATCGTCTTTCTTCTCGCAATGAAGCCGCATAGTCTGCGAGACGACGATTTGGGTTCAACTTTAGCGCAGCGCCGATAATTTGTAATGCTAGGGGTAAATAGCCTGCTAACTCGATAATTTCTTCAGATATTTGAGGTTCGGCTGCGATGCGCTTTTCGCCTAATAGCTTTTGCAGCAGGAGTAATGATTCTGGTTTCGAGAGCGGTTTAACTTCAATCGTACCTTGATCGGGAATATCTAACGAAATGGACAACAAGCGATCGCGTGTGGTGATAATAACCGCGCATCTGTTGCCATCTGGATATAATTCCTTAATAATATTGGCATCTTCAGCATTATCGAAAATCAACAGTATCCGACGATGAGCAAACACATCTTGCATGATGGTTTTTGCGTCTCGCTCATCTTCTGGATCTACTTCTTGTCCACAACGTCGAGCAAAATCACGAGCGATGGTGTCTGCATCTTTACCATCAACCCGCAAACCAATGACACCATCAGGAAAATCTGCTTTGTGTAACGTAGCGAAGTGACAAGCAAGCGCTGATTTGCCGATACCCCCAGTACCAGCCAAACCAGCGATGCTACACAGTTTGGTTCCTTGACGATGAATCAGCAGTTCTTGAAGTTGCTGCAATTCTTCGTCTCTACCAGTAAAACTAGAGACATCTTTTTGTGGCAATATAAAAGGTATTTGAAAAGGCAGAGACGTTGAATTATTAGCTTTTTTGTGCCTTTCGCTTATTTCTGCTTCTAATCTGCTAATATTTTCATTACATTCTTTAATCTTGCAGTGAAGAGAATATTTTTGTTCGGGGTCTGCCGTTTTAACTTTTTCTTCCTCAAAAAAGCCACACTTATCCCGCCAAGAATTAAGCGCTTCTTCTAAACTAGCAACCCCCTCTAGCTTCATCCTCTACCTCTAAAGAGCGATTTTACCTGTTGCCATGACCGAACCATTAAAGCTTCGGTATCCATTTCCAACTCATAGGATGCAATAGCCGGGACAATAGGTAGAGCTACTTTCAACTTTGCACTTGCCGTTTTTCCTGGTTCGTCAAGCTTGGCACGAATTTCTGTTAACAAACGCAGCAACTCATCGGGGTAGTTAATCGAACGTTGCATTTCCAAACGTTCAACAGCTTCCATAACCCGCATCAAAGCATTTTCGGCTTGCAAATCGGAAATAAAATAAGCATCAGTCCCTTGATAAAGGAGTTGTCCATATTCAACCTCATACTTGCGAATATCCGGTAAGATTTCTCGCTTAATTCGCATCTTCAATTCGGTTTTAGCAGGGGTACTAGCTGTCACAACCAGTTCCTTTTGAAATTCCCCAAGCTTCTCGTATAAAATTTCTAAAATATCTTCGAGAGAAGTTAATCGTTGACGGCTAATTTCTTGAGACCGCATAAGTAATCTTATTTATTCAAGATAATCGTGTTTCTACGTATTATTCCTGATTATAACCAACTTATCCGGTTGAATTAGCTTTTCCTTAAGCGGACAATTACTTAAATAGAGAAAATTCGGGGCGTTATCATGAAAGCTGTTTATATCATGTTCGGCTAATTAGTTATGATTCCCACGTTGGCTGCACCCCACCCCTTTATCCCCTCCCCCTCCGGGTTCGCCAGTTGCCTAGGTCGGGAAACCCTCCTGCAGCACTGGTCTCACCGCAAGCGGGGAGGGGAGCCTAAGCGTAGCTTTGGCGGGGTGGGGTTCTTCAGGAATGATAACTAACCAACAGAGCCTTATATTATACCAAGTTGCAGTCATAGAGACTAGTTGTCATGCTGAGGGTAACGAAGCGTGAAGGGAAGCATCTCGCGAGATTCTTCCCTATGTCTGCGGCACGCACTCGCGTTCGGTCAGAATGACATGTTTGAACGCAACTTGGTACTTAGTACAGCATTTCATTAATTCGTAACGTTTTTAAACGCTGAGGAACGCTGAGGTAAACGCAAAGGTACACAGAGTCTTCGTTCAAGTTTTCGCTATGAACTTATAAAATCATGTACTTAGTACCAACGCTGCTACCGTGCTTGAAAGACGCGCAACTAGATTTTACGCACTCAATGAGTCGTCTGCATCTGTTCGGCACCGATTGTGGGTATTGCACTCAACCTTTTGAGACGATCGCTGTTGCACAATTGTAGCTAAACTAGGTCGCCCTGTGAGGGAAAGTCGCAAGTCTGCCCAAATGCCATATAGAAAATTAGCGATCGCGCCTACAATTGGCAATTTGGTCGCAGCATAAACCCAGCCCATCCCTAAAGTTTCGTAAACGCGGCGAAAAACTTCAACATTTTTAACTAGCGTTCCTTCTGGCAACACAGCATGGATGCGCCCCATTGCAGTTTCGTAGTCAATTCCGCCATTTTCTTGGGGGTTATAGTCATCAGCTGCAATATCCACAAACGCTACCAGTCCCCGATTCGCATCACGTTTCATCAAAAAGTTAACTTCGCGTACGCACAAAGGACATTCACCGTCATACAGCAGTTTTATTTTCCACGATGGTGGCTGGTTGAGGGGGTTATCAGAACTGTAGGATTGGGTTTGTAGTGAGGACATTATTTTGGTTTTAAATAAGTTTATAGCGCTTCTTTGTGTTGAGTGCAATACATCAAGTTAGGAGAACCACAGATGGACACAGATGGACACAGATAAATAATTACTTCATCGAAACGAGAAGTGCTATATTTCCGTGTCAATGAGGCGTAACGCCCCTGAAATTATAACTGCTTGGTTCAGGCATCCCCTATGATGTTGAAATTTTTGGCTCTTCTATTCATGCAAGTGAACATTATTCCACCACATGAACTTTTACGAGCAATGCCCCGAAGTTCCCTACGGCGGGAAACCCGCCTGCAGGACTTCTCTCCACCCGAAGATTTGTGGTCTAATCATTTGAAGGGCGCTGTAACGTATAAAAAACCATTGCTCTTGAACGCCAAGCATCTACTCCATTAAAATCAGCCGTAAAGGATCTAAACGAACATACCAAGGCATCGGTTGGTCTTTGAGAGTTGCCCATTTTTCCTTAAACACCTCCGCCTGTAAGTGGTAATCATTATGACTAGTAGATGGATGATGGAGTTTGAGAAATAGCGTCATCCGGTGTGGTGTTTCGCTCGTTCTCACTAGCCAACAGGCAAAGGCGTTTTCATGGGATAAGTCGTTGGTGAGAATGATCTGATGGGCACGAATTCCCACATTGGATAAAGCGTCTGGGATAGGTTCAATGACACGGAGGGTACAACCCCAATCAATGGCTTCCACCTGCCCTGATGTGACAGCAACCGCACTTGAGAAGTTCTTACATCCTGTTAATTGAGCTACACCAACAGTAGCGGGACGCTCAAAAATCTCGTGTTTGGTGCCATAATGAGCTGCTTTTCCTTTCTCTAGAACAAGCAAATTAGGACAAACCCGATACGCCTCTTCCATATTGTGGGTGACGAATAGAGTCACGCCTTCGTAATTCGCTAGTGTTTCTATCATTTGCTGTTCCAGCTGGCTTCGCAAGTGTGTATCTAGTGCAGAAAACGGCTCATCTAGTAACAGTGCTTCTGGTTGACTTGCTAAGGCTCTTGCCAGTGCGACTCGTTGCTGTTGACCGCCGGAAAGTTGATGCGGATAGCGTTCAGAATATCCTTGCAATTGTACTGTGATCAATTGGGCTTCTATTTGTTGCTTAATAGCTGTGGTAGAAAGTCCTTTGGATAAGCCAAAGGCGATGTTTTGCCCTACTGTCATATGCGGGAAGAGAGCATAATTTTGCACTACAAAACCAATGCGGCGATCGCGCGGTGGCAAATTAATCCCCTGTTGAGAGTCAAACAACACCCGCCCATTCAAAACAATGCGACCTCTTGTTGGCGTTTCTATCCCTGCAATGCAGCGTAGAATGATGCTCTTACCAGCCCCAGATCCTCCCAACAATCCCAAAGGTTGCTTGTCGGCACTAAAACATACTTGCAAGCTGAAGCCAGGGAGCTGTTTTTCAATGTCAACAAACAGCCCAGAAGAAGACGCGGGGACACGATGACGCGGTGAGTCCAGTGCTGAAGGAGGGTCTCCCGACCTAGGCAACTGGCGTTCGCGTAGCGTCTCCGTTCGGCGCAGCCGTGCCGCAGGCTCAGGAGATACCCGTAAGGGGGACGCGGTGACATGGGGAAAATTTTCTCCCCTGCTCAACAGCTCCCCTGCTCCCCCTGCTTCCTTCTTCCTCCCCCGAGTTTCCTGCCAATAGTTGACTGCAATAATTCCAGATAGGGAAATACCCATGATGGCAACAGCCCAAAACCAACCTTCTTCGATTGCTCCGCCTTCCACAGCAAAATAAATTGCCATTGGGATCGTCTGAGTTTGCCCTGGGATATTCCCTGCTAACATCAGCGTGGCACCGAACTCACCCAAAGCACGGGCAAAAGCCAAAGTCGTTGCTGCTAAAATTCCGCTCCCTGCTAAGGGTAAACTTATTCGCCAAAATATTGTTGATTCCTTTGCGCCAAGGGTTCTCGCGACTCGCAGAAGGTTGCTATCTATTTGCTCAAAAGCTCCCAAAGCAGTTTTATACATCAATGGAAAGGCTACCACTGTGGCAGCGATCGCGGCACCATACCAGGTAAAAACGACACTAAAGCCCAAAGGCTCCATCAGTTTCCCCGCCGGACCATTTTTGCCAAACAGCAGTAGCAACAAAAAGCCAACCACCGTGGGAGGTAAAATCAGAGGAGCTACGAAGATTCCCTCAATCAAAGATTTCCCTTTTCCTCGATATCCCAGCATCCAATAGGCAGCAGCAATACCTATAAAAAAGGTAATAAATGTTGCAAGTATGGAGGTTTTTAGCGATATCCATAGAGGGGAAAGGTCAAGAGGCATAAGTCATTCAAAATTTAAAAAGTAACACCCATTGAGACAGACTCAGAATTCGTGTCTTGCTTTTTGGCAGAATTTTAGTTTCTGATAAATTGACTAAGCACCAACTTAATAATAAATAAGTTGGTAATAAATTCATATATACAGTTAGACAGTTTTCAACGACATTCAAAAGGTAAATGAGGTCGAGTGACATTTTATCTACTCATTCTGTAACCGTACTTAAAAATAAAAAAGTATAAATAAAAACATTTTTATCAGATTTGTCTATTTTACCGATGGTAGCCCAATGAGATAGCCTAAAATTTTCATCGTTTTGGGGAGTAGGGAATGGACTCTAAAAAATTCCCAATCTCCACTCCTCACTTACCACTTACTCGCTTGATACGCCAGTTAAATCTGCAACAGTTTAACGGCTTGTTGCTGGTACTTTTGATGCTTGGACAATAAACCCATATTTGTTTAGTACAGTCTTAGCTGGATCACTAGATAAAAACTGGACAAACTCCTTGGCTGCGTTAACATTTTTACTGCTTTTAAGCACTGCCATAGGGTAAACAATCGGGGAATGGTATTTATCGTCAACAACGACGGCGACTTTCACCTTATCAGAGATTTTGGCATCGGAGGCATAAACCAGACCTGCATCGGCGTTACCACTTTCTACAGATGCCAAGACTTGACGTACATTGTTCGCCAAGACCAATTTGCTCTTGATCTTGTCATAAAGGTTCAATTTCTGCAAAACTTGCTCGGCATATTGCCCAGCTGGGACACTCCTGGGTTCGCCGATCGCAATTTTCTTCACCTTGGGATCTGCCAATGTGTTGAAGCTGGTGACACCTGTAGAGTTACTAGGTACAACCAAAACCAGACGGTTATTTGCCAGGTTGGCAAGGGTACCCGGAACCAGCAAGCCTTTTTGCTCCAAAGCATCCATTTGCTTTTTTGCAGCAGAGATAAAAACATCTGCGGGTGCGCCTTGCTCAATTTGTTGCTGTAAGGCACCGGAAGCCCCGAAGTTATAGCTTATGTTGACACCCGGTTTACTTTGTTGGTAGAGAGTATTAATTTCCCCGAGCGCATCTTTGAGGCTGGCAGCAGCAGATACGAGTAGGTTGGTGTTTGACTGTGCTATGACAGGAGATGGCTCAAACAATCGCAAGCCAATTGCTAGCAGCAAACTAGCAACAGCTATGCTTATAAAGGCAAAAAGTTGTCTTCTTTTCATAGTGGGACTTACAAAGATCCTCTTTTGATGAAATTACGGTTGGTACAATCTTACCAACCTAACCCCTCCATTACCAATCAATTTGGTATGATGCCTAGAAAAGAACAACGATGGGTCAGATTTCAAACCTTAGAGCAGGAGTGCAGACTTCTCTTCGGAGTTCTCAAAGCAGTCTCAGCCTACCAAAACCGAGATTCTCTAGCTACAGCAGGCGACAACTACCGTCAACCGACCAAGCATTCTCATTTAAAGATGTGCTTACAAATGCCCCTGTGCTTGTGCTAACTGCAAAAGTTCTTGTGTCGTGAGGCTACGTTTTTTCTCTACCGACTCTTTCCGCACCGCGTCCAACACAGACTGGGTTTGTTCTTTGTTGAGAATGATACCGTACTGCTGTAGTACGCTCGATAGCAATGCCCGACCAGAATGTTTACCGACAACCAAACGCCGCTCCCACCCTACCTCTTCGGGAGCAAATGGCTCGTAAGTGCTGGGATTTTGCAGCACACCGTGGGCATGAATTCCCGATTCATGAGCGAAGGTATTTTCACCAACAATTGCCTTCCAAGGCGGTACATTGGCACCTGATGCCGCTGCGACAAGTCGCGAGACTTCCAACAAACCAGAAGTGTCAATACCCAAATCAATGCCATGAATGCATTTGAGAGCCATAACAACTTCTTCTAATGCTGCATTTCCGGCTCGTTCGCCTAACCCGTTTACTGTTGTATTTACTGATAAGGCTCCCGCTTTGATACCAGCAAGAGCATTGGCAGTTGCTAAACCAAAATCATTGTGGGTGTGCATTTCCACAGGAATTGACAACGCCATTACCAATTGCTGAACTTTTGCGTGAGTCGTGAAAGGGTCGAGAATACCTACAGTGTCACAAAAACGAAACCGCGATGCACCCCATTCTTGAGCAGAATGTGCTACATCTTGGAGGAAGTTTTCGTCAGCTCTTGTGGAATCTTCTCCCCCCACGGATACAAACAGACCTTGATCAACAGCGAAGCTAATACTATCTTTAAGTTTTTGCAAAACCACCTGCGATTGACCGTGAAATTTCGCGGCAATTTGGATTTGGGAAACCGGAATGGAAATATGCACTCGCTTCAAACCACAAGCAATAGAAGCCTGAATATCTGATATGACAGCGCGGTTCCACCCGAGGAGTTGCGCTTGCAAACCCAAGCCGGAAATGAGCGATATCGCTTGTTGTTCTTCCTCACCCATCGCCGGAATACCGACTTCTAACTCGTGAACGCCGATGGTGTCGAGAATAGCCGCGATCGCCACTTTCTCCTCTAAGTTAAAAGCAATACCAGCTGCTTGTTCACCATCGCGCAGTGTCGTGTCATTAATGAGAACCTGACTCATTGCCAAAATGCCTCTAACGAAAGGTGATGTCTATCAAAGCTTAGTGGGAGTGTGAGAACCCCTACGCTGTCTTCGAGGGGATGAAACACGACTTCTTCGGGCTTTAGCCCTTTGTTTCCGCATTGATAAACAGAAGAAAAATGTTCTAAAATAGTCTCATAGGAACATGGTGAACGACCCATACCCGATATCCATAACTGGACTCCTAGAGTAGAAACGTTGTCTTTTTGACTGTTCCTAATCATCTGCGGTGGGACGCGTCGTGGATGTAAAATTAAATTGCCTGTTGAGATGGTCTAACGGGGATTAGTAACACAATTTAGTGGTCTAGTCAAGAATCTAAGAAACAGGAATAAAAGTGTAGAAGCACGGCAATAGCTAAGCTTCGTAACATCCTTTTAAGAATCACCGAGGCTTTAGCCCGGTGAGTACGTCAAATATTACACCCAATTGAAAACTACTATAATTAATTTCAACGCCGAGCCATCTGGCTCGGCGTTGAAGTTTTTGCACAATTTTTTTTACATAACCTTTGGTAAGTCTCCACCTGTACTGCTTAGGACTCAGGTGGCGTAGGTGACAGTGCTTTGGCTCAACTCATAGCATAAGTAGGAAATACCTTTGCCTGCTTGGATTTAATATAAACACGCTGCTCCTCTCTAATGTTGAGCTTACTAAACTGCTCCCGGCTGAGGAAAGCAGTTACTGTTTCACCAGACTTGAGAACCAACTCGACCCGAATTTCCCAACCTAAGTTAATAATGCGATACACTTTGGCAGGCGCAGTATCCTCAGCAGGACTGGTGTGAATCAGAATGTCATGAGGGCGCAAAAATACCTGCTCGTTGGTGCGAAGGGTTAAATCGCTGTCTGGCAAAATACCTGTATTACTAGGAAGAACATTCACAGGACCAATAAAGCTCATCACAAAAGGTGATGCTGGCTGGTCATAAATCTCAGCAGAGCTACCAATTTGCTCCACCCGACCATGATTCATCACCACAATTTGGTCTGCAACTTCCATCGCTTCTTCTTGGTCGTGGGTGACAAGTACAGTTGTTACATGAACGTCTTCATGCAATTTTCGTAACCCCGCCCTTAATTCTTTACGGACTTTAGCATCTAACGCTCCAAACGGTTCATCCAACAGCAATATGCTTGGCTGAACCGCCAATGATCTTGCCAGTGCCACCCGTTGGCGTTGACCTCCAGAGAGTTGGGAAGGATAGCGATCGCCCAACCCCCGCAACTGTACCAACTCCAAAAGTTCCTCGACTCGCCCCTGAATTTTAGCTTTGGGAACTTTGCGGATTTCCAGTGGAAAGGCAATGTTCTGCCGCACTGTCAAGTGCTTAAACAAAGCGTAATGCTGAAACACAAAGCCTATGTGGCGGTCTTGCACAGACTTGTAAGTCGCATTTTCACCAATCAGCCAAATTTCACCGGAATCAGGAGTTTCTAACCCCGCAATCATCCGTAACAAAGTTGATTTTCCTGATCCAGAAGGTCCTAACAGCGCCACAAGAGACCCTGTTTTCACTTCTAAACTTACATTGTCAACAGCACGGAAAGAACCGTACTGTTTAGTTATATTCTCAACTACAATGCCCATAGTCATATCCTCCCAGAAATTGATATAGTAATAAACTACGGTTAGTCTGTCGGAAAAATGGTATTTTGGACAACAATGACTATTTCATCTCGTTTTCCTAATCCATCTGGTCAAAGCACCAAACAAAGCTTTAAGGCGCGCTCATTCTTGCCGCTTAAGCAAAATAGTCTGTGGAAAATTGAAACAGGAGTCGTGCGGGTTATGACTTGGCATGAAGACGGTACACTTGTCACTTTGGGAATTTGGGGACCCGGAGATATTGTTGGCAAAGCGTTTTCTAAAGTCGAACCATATCAGATTGAGTGTCTCACTAAAGTAGAGGCGACAATCTTGCCTTTGGAAGGCTGGTTTCCATTAACAGATGTTATGCTTGCCCACATTCAACAGGCGGAAGAACTGATGGTTATTCGTAGCTATAAAACGGTGGAAATCATGCTGATTAAACTTTTGGGTTGGTTAGCCAAAAAATTTGGTCGAGAAGTAAAAACTGGACAACTCATTGATTTACGCCTAACTCATCAAGACATTGCTGATATGCTCAATTCAACTCGCGTGACAATCACTCGCATCCTCACTCAGTTAGAGGAACAGGGGTTGATTCATCGTCTCCCTCTGCATCGGATTGTCTTGAAAGAAGAAGAACTTTGGCATTATGAAATTTAGCTTCAGATACATCAGCAAGACCACCCATCTCCATCAGCGTTTGGCTTACCCACAATTTTTAGATTTAAAGATTCCAGGTAAGCCAAACCATGCCTAATTTGTGGCACAGTTCCACGAATTTCCAAATCAAAGCGTCCCTCTCCATTGGTGTGTTTTCCCAGCATTGCCCCCGTAATATTAACCACTAAGCCATGAATAGCAATGAGCCGAGAAATCACAGGTTCCTGCTGGTAACGCCGGGGGATATGTAGGCGTAGGCGCATCTTTGTGGTATTGGTACTTTTAGATGACGATGCGTTCATAATTTTTAACAATTTGTAATTGGTAACTCTTAATTCGTAATTAAATTAGTCATTACGAATTACGAATTATTCATCACCAACTCCCTGTATCGACGTCATGCCAAATTTCTAGATTTAAGTCATTGATATAAATTAGCGCACTCTCAATTTGTGCAGAGGTTCCCTGTAAATCCAGGTCAAACCAACCATCTCCAATACCATTGGACCCTAATATAGCAGCGGTGATATTCACCGTTAGACCGTAGTTTGACACCAAGCGAGAAATGACAGGTTCCTGGTGATAGTCTTTTGGAATTCTCAGCCGAATTCGTTTGTGAGTGAGTTGATTGTCTGAAACCATAGCTGATACTGCTTTACTAGCCATCTTTTAATGTTTCGCTTTGATGCCTGCTTTCCGTTCCAAAAACTCCTTCACCACCAAAGTCACAACTGCTAGCAGCGTTAACAGAACAGCAACTGAGAAGGCGGCTTCAGTTTCATACTGTTTGTAAGCGTCTTCCACGTATAATGGTAAGCTTTGAGTTTTCCGGGCAATGTTTCCAGAGACGACGGCGATCGCACCAAATTCACCCATGGATCTGGCATTGGTCAAAATGACGCCGTAGAGTAGCCCCCAACGGATATTGGGTAGAGTAACGCGCCAAAATATCTGCCAATCTTTTGCACCGAGTGTTCTGGCTGCTTCTTCTTGGTCGTTACCTAACTCCTCAAGAATGGGAATAACTTCGCGGGCGACAAAGGGCAAACTCACAAATGCTGTAGCCAGCACCATACCTGGAAAAGCAAAGATGATCTTAATATCAAGTGCTTGTAACCAAGGACCAAACCACCCATTCCGCCCGTAGAGTAGCACAATCATCAACCCCGCAACCACAGGGGAGATGGAAAACGGCAGGTCAATAATACTTAGAAGAAGAGCGCGACCAGGGAAGCTATTGCGGGCGATCGCCATTGCTGCACATAAACCAAACACTGTATTCACTGGTACAGTAATAAGAGCTAGTATCAGTGTTAACCAGGCAGCATGAGTAAATTCTGGGCGTGTGAAAGTGGACAAAAACACACCAATCCCTTTGTTGAAAGCTTGGACAAAGACATTGAGCGCGGGAAGGTACAGCACTAAAGTTAGATACAACACTGCTATTCCGATGAGAATGGCTGGACCCAAACTCTTAGGCTTAATTTGCTTTTGATTGCTTGGCTGTGATGTCGCTGTATGAAAGTGTGGTTGTGGGAAACCATCATTACTTGACGTCATATCTTCTTCCCCAAGCTTGTAACATATTGATTCCCAGCAGTATCAACAGAGAAATTATCAGTAGCACTATGCCAATAACAGTGGCACCGGAATAGTCATACTGTTCCAATCTTTGGAAAATCAGCACAGGTGCGATCAAATCTTTGAAAGGAGTATTGGAAGCGATAATTACAGTCGAGCCATACTCCCCAACTGCACGTGCAAAACCTAAGGCAACACCAGTCAAAATAGAGGGTAACAAGGGTGGCAAAATAACTTTGGTGAAGGTTTGCCATTGAGACGCACCTAAGCTCCAAGCTGCTTCTTCTATTTCCTTTTCCATTTCCATAAGCACTGGTTGCACCGTCCGCACTACAAAAGGTAACGAGATGAATATCATTGCCACCCCTACACCCAAGCGGGTGAAAGATACCTTAATGCCAAACGGTGCCACTAGTGAGCCAATCCAACCATTATCGCTGTAGACTGTTGCTAAGGTTAGCCCTGCCACCGCAGTTGGTAACGAAAATGGCAGATCCACGGTGGCATCAAGCACTCGTTTGAAGGGAAATTGATAGCGGACCAGAACCCAAGCAATCAGAGTTCCAAAGAAACCATTGATCAGGGCAGCTCCTATTGCCGTAACAAAAGTCACCTCGTATGTTGCTAATGCGAGTGGATTAGTCGCGATTTCCCAAAACCGAGCCGGAGGTTCAGTACTTGCCTTCAGCAACATAGCAAGTATTGGGATAAACAACATCACCGTCAGGTATGCGAACGTAATTCGCCATGTCCAAGGAAGCTTGGACAAATGAAGCAGGTACCTCTTCCAACCCGGAGGTTTTCGACGAATGAGTTCTTCCTGAGAAGGTGATGGAGGTGAAGATATAGCCATAAGCAGTGTATGAGGAAGTGGGGGAAGTGGGGGTGGTGGGGTAGAGAGCGTATCCCTCACGGGACGCTTTGCGACGAGCGCGAGTATTGGGGAGAAGTTGCTAATGACTAATGACTAATGACGATTTATTTTTTTGCTTGAATTTGGTCAAAAACTGCACCATCTGCAAAAAATTTCTTTTGGACAGCATCCCATCCGCCGTACTCACTCACTGTTCCCAGGTTTTTAACTTTGGGATATTTATCTGCGAGTTGTTTCGTCTGTGCTGTTTCCTCTACAGGTCGAAATCCGACTTTGGCAAACTCCTGTTGTGCTTCCGGTGTATACAGGTATTTGACAAAAGCTTCAGCAACTTCTCGGGTACCGTGTTTATCGACGTTCTTGTCTACAATTGCGATTGGATTGTCGATGGAGATGTTTACATCAGGAATCACGTAATCTACTTTTTCGCCCTTTTGTTGCGCCAAAACAATTTCGTTTTCATAGTTGATCAGTGCATCTCCTTGACTCCGCTTGGCAAAGATATCAGTTGCTTCACGAGCATCTTTTGTCAAAATCGGAACATTTTTGTAAACTTTGGTCACAAACTCCAGTGCTTTTTCGTCTGTTCCACCAGTTTTGATCACTGAATTCCAAAGCGCTAGGAAATTCCAGCGAGCGATACCAGAAGTTTTGGGGTCAGCTGTAATCAGTTTTACATTATCCTTTGCCAAATCCGCCCAGGTTTTGATGCCTTTTGGATTGCCTGGGCGAGTGACTAATGCGGCAACAGATTTAGAGACAATGCCATTATTGGGAAATTCCTTTTCCCATCCCGACGAAATCAATCCAGCCTTCTCAATTTTTTGGGTATCTAAGGCAAGTGCCAAGTGGACAATATCTGCTTCCAAACCATCAATCACAGCACGAGTTTGAGAACCAGACCCCCCGTAGCTCTGCTCAAACGAGACATTCTGGTTATGTTCTTTCTTCCACTGTTCGACAAATTTTGGAATAATAGCATCGTGAGCTGCTTTAGTGACAGCAAACGAAACAAGAGTTACTTTAACATCCTGCTTATTGGCAGACACAGGATTTGCGGTGGAACCACCTGCATCAGTGCTACTAGAAGAATTACCTGTACCGTTGCTAGAGCAAGCTGCGAGCGCTACACTCAAGCTAACTCCTACCAAAAAGAGTGATAGAAAGCCTTTTATAGAATTAAGCCTAAATTTATTAGCTATTTTTAAGAATATTTGCCCTGACTGTTTCAAAATATGCTGCCAAAAACTCATAATATTTCCCCCCTGAGACCTTACGGCACATCGGTACGCTAACCGTATTTATAGTTCATTGTGAGAGATAATACATGGTAGTAGCTTAAAATGCAAGCGAAAATCCTCACTTTTCCTATCGATAAAGTGAAGATTATTGAATGCTAATGCAGTTAGAACCAATTGAGGAGAACTCAGAACAAAGAATCAGAATTCGGGAAACAAAGAGTTTGCTTTTTATGCCAGCTTATGTGGCAAGCCATCTTGAAATACTAGCAGTTCTCCGGGTAGAATTTGCGTCCAGACTTCGTTGTCAGTTAGGGGAGTGGTGGCGATAACAGCAACGCGATCGCTCGGAGTGGTCAACTCACTAAAATCAACAGTCACGTCTTCGTCAATCAAATGAGCAGCCGCAAAGGGCGCTTGACGTACGATGTAGCTGAGTTTTGTTGAGCAATGAGCAAAAAAATGTTCCCCATTGGAAAGCAAGTAGTTAAAAATACCCTTTTCGGCTAAAGTTTGAGTGATATCCTTGAGGACTGGGTAAAGTTCCTTCAAAGGAGGCTTACTGTCAGGGAAGCATTTTCTGAGCCGATCCAGTATAAGACAAAAAGCTTTTTCACTATCTGTCTTACCTACAGGTTGATAAAACTTCAGATCCTGAGGTTCAAAATCTGGCAAATCGCCGTTGTGGGCAAACACCCAGTACCTTCCCCACAACTCACGACGGAAGGGATGGCAGTTTTCTAAAATCACTTCACCCTGAGTTGCTTTGCGGATATGGGCAATCACATGAGTGGAGTGGATGGGATAATGTCGCACCAACTCAGCGACGGGAGAAAAGATGGAGGGCTTATCATCTAACAAAATTCGACATCCTTTCCCTTCAAAGAAAGCAATACCCCAACCATCGCGATGGTCGTCAGTTTTTCCTCCTCGCGCCGAAAAGCCCTCAAAAGAAAAGCAAATATCAGTTGGTACGTTACAATTCATCCCCAACAGTTGGCACATGGATGTTGAAACTCTGAACTTTAGACTAATGGCTGTGGGATCAAGATAATCCAGAATCACTCAATTGATCTGGCACTAATGCTTCATTCTACAAAAATTCACTCTCCAGTTTCCTAGGTAGGAGTTTGGGCAAAACAATCGGGTGTAGGGAACATTCTTCACCTAACTCCCCACCCTACAGTCCACAACGCTCCTAGTCTTAAGTCGGGAAACCCGCCCCCACTGCTGGCTTCCCCACACCTATTCTTAACAAATTAGTTCATTTCGCAAGTATTAAGTAGCACAGAGACTTGATTTTTGAATCGGTCTATGAAATTGTATTAAATCAAGAAAAGGCAATTTTCCTACCAAAATACCGTATTTTAGATGGTGAGGAGCACTCAATTATGCATCTATTTAAGGCTTTCAAATCTTTGTTGAGACCGTCGCAAAAGTCTTCAACCCGCACCCTGCTCATTGCTGCTGGTTTAAGCGTCAGTGCCGCCGTACCGGTCTATGCTGGAATTACCTTGCAAAACCCAGCTTCTAGCAGGAAACCTGAACTCATCAGTCAGAACCAAAAACCAGTTGAATTAACTTTGGTTTCCTACGCTGTGACTAAAGAGGCGTACTCAAGAATCATTCCTCTATTTGTAAAAAAGTGGAAGCAAGAGCGTAAGCAGGACGTCAGTATTCGGGAAAGTTACGGGGGTTCTGGTTCCCAAGCACGAGCAGTCATTGATGGCTTAGAAGCAGATGTGGTAGCGCTAGCGCTAGGACTGGATATAAACCAAATCCAAAAGGCAGGGTTAATCGCACCAGGCTGGGAAAAGGAGGCTCCTAACAATGCGATCGTCACTAAGTCGGTGGTTGCGTTGGTGACTCGTCCAGGCAATCCTAAACAAATTAAAAGCTGGGATGACTTGGTTAAACCAGGAGTCACCGTCATTACTGCCAATCCCAAGACTTCTGGAGGTGCCCGTTGGAACTTCTTGGGACTGTGGGGTGCAGTGAGTCAATCTGGAGGGAATGAGGCAAAAGCCCTCGATTATGTCTCTAAGGTTTACAAAAATGTGCCTGTGCTGCCAAAGGATGCGCGGGAAGCCAGTGATACTTTCTACAAGCGAAATCAGGGAGACGTGTTGTTGAACTATGAAAATGAGGAGATCCTAGCTAAACAGAAAGGTGAATCTAACAATCCTACAGTGATTCCTCAAGTCAACATTTCGATTGACGCCCCGGTTGCTGTGGTGGATAAAGTGGTGGATAAACGCGGTACTCGGCAAGTAGCGGAAGCTTTTGTCAAGTTCCTATACACACCAGAGGCACAGCGGGAATTCGCCAAAGTCGGGTTTCGCCCTGTTAACTCTACAGTAGCTAGCGAAACACAAAAGCAGTTTCCCAAGATTGGCAAACTCTACACAGTTGCAAACTTTGGTGGCTGGGACGCAGTTCAGAAGAAGTTCTTTGCAGATGGAACTGTTTTTGACCAGATTCAGGGAGGAAGACGTTAAATCAGTTATCAGTTATCAGTTATCAGTTATCAAGATGTCCCAAGTCAATCTTCTCACTGGTCACTGTTCACTGGTCACTGTTCACTGTTCACTGGTCACTGTTCACTGTTAAAAAAGGGTGTAGGGTGGGAGACTTCTTTCATCTCCACCCTACTTTTTTTGGGGCGCAGTGCCTTGCGCCCCTACATTGCGTGAGACTGAACTAATCAATCGGTGCGTTGGGAACTTGTGCGTCAATTTGCGCTTGGGACAAATTCGGCAGTGCAGGGTTCAACTCACCTGCGAGGAAAACACCAGCAGGAGGAGCATTCAATTCAATTTCGCCAGTTAATGGATTGGTTCTAGCCACTAACTGAGTTCCATCTACTATCTTGACAAATAGAGGCTGTCCTTCTTGGTCTTGATTTTCTCCAGATGGAACGCTGATACCAGCTACGTTCACACCACTTGGCAGGTAAATACCATCACAGTCCCATTCATCATCTGTCTTTTTACCATTTCCGAGGTAAAAGAGGGTGTTGACAGAACTGTATTTGCTGGGTTTGTGAGCGTAAACAGCTAGTGTTCTGCCAGTTTCATTGCGACAGACGCCCCAGTCTTCTGTGGTTTCCATGACATATTTCTGGAACTGCAAATCAGAGATTTTCTGCTGAAGTTCCTCTGCGGTGTTGTATCCAACAGCTGACGGGTTACTCCTTGACTGTGAGAGTTGGCTGAGTTGTTGAGTGATTTGAGCATACTCAGGGCTCTTTTCCGCGATCGGGTCTGCAAAGGAAGGTTGAGCAATGACTAGGTTGACTAGTAGGAAAAGAAACACCAAAATTGCCTTAAAGATTCTCACGATTTTTCTCCTTTTCTGTTTTATGAGATTGAATCTTTTCCATTACAGGATTATGTTAGTTCTGTGGAAAAGTTTTTTAATAAGCCAAGAGATATACTTTACTATATCCAACTACTTTCGATGAAATCAAATATTCTTATTTATCAAAATAATAAGAGTAGTTTTTCTGTATGAATCTGAAAACTCTAACTGCATCTAGCAATCCTATTTCATTTATGAAATTTGGCTACCCTTCAGATACCCGACTTCGTAAGAGTTGTCGGGTATCTTGTTTTTCACGTAAGCGCAGAGCGCACGCCAAGGGCGAACGCGCAGCGTGCCCGCAGGGCTTATCATTTAGGATTGCTATATACGAATCCTATCTAAAATGAACCACTTACGCTCAATCTGATTCTACAGCCTAGATGCAAACAGCGCGAAGAAAGAAAGGGGGAACAGTATGATAAATTTTGTTTGAAATAAATTAGGATTGCTGTTGAGCTAAGTCAAGCGATCGCCAATTAATAATTTTTATTGATTTTCAAGTTAGGAATTCTTCCTTAAAGAGGATGAAAAAGTAAGTTTTGGAATTTTTTTTCATGCTCTACAGTGGACAATCTATATCTTTCAACTTTTGACTAAGCTGAGGGGGCGTGTTCGCGCAAAGAGCTAAAACTCATCCAACCAAGAAACACAACTGCAACTGACAATACTGCTAGCGCCAAGCTGTCCAAGGCAATATACACACCTAAACCAATCAAAAGGAATGGGACTAGCGAGTTGCCGTAGCGATCAATAATTAGGGCGATCGCCTTTTGGTGAGTTAATAGGTAGGCTGCGTAGCACCAGACTCCAACTAGCACAAAAAATACACTCAGAATCACTAGCAGACTTGTTAATTGAGTGTTGGCAAACAACGGCATATAGATTCCAATATTGTCACCACCGTTAGCAATGGTAATGGCTGCCACGCTATAGGTTTGAGGAGACAACAAACTACGGATAGGAAAGGAAACAGAAGACAGCATTGCTGGCTGTTCATCTGAATTATCCTCTTCTAGATTTACCAGACGATTCAAACCAATGGCAATGGGTATGAAGCCAGAAACATCCATCCAAACACTTGGCAGCATGAAGTTCCCGAAAAATCCTAGTAGACTAATAGCAACTAACACTGTGAAGCCGAGATACTGCCCTGCTACAATGTGGCGGCTACGAAGCGAGGTATTCACTTGGGCAAATAGCAGGGTTAGGATGACAATATCATCAATGTTGGTAGCTACAAAGGCGGCAACACCTGCGGGGATGGCAGTTATTAATGTACTCATTACTTGAGATCAATCCTGCTGGGCTGGTCATGATTGAAGTAGAAAGCGCTGATTCCATAATTGGCAAGTCGATATACTCCTTCATGGCGAGTAAGTACATAAAGGCGTTTCAGGCTTTCCATGAAAGTGTTTGCCAAGGGAACAAGGGCACTCTTGAGTTCGAGATGATTGGATGCAGAGGCAACCACCGATGGATAGAAACTCATTCTGTCCCATTACGTAATCAGCAAGATGGAAAGTTATTACATTTGGCAATTGGTCGCGACATTACCGAGCGCAAACGAGCAGAGAAGATACAGCAAAAGACGCAGGAACGATTGCAAATTCTTTCACAAAAGTTGATAGAGGCGCAGGAGGCTGAGCGGCGTTATATTGCCCGTGAATTACACGATGAAATTGGTCAGGCTTTGACGGCAGTTAAAATCAATTTGCAAGGCGTACAGCATTTGTCAAGTAAAAGTGAGATTGCATTACTGCTAGAAGAGAGCACAAGCATTGTTGAAGTTGCTCTGCAGCAGGTACGCAGCCTCTCGCTCGATTTGCGACCCTCATTACTTGATGATCTAGGACTGATGGCAGCGCTACGGTGGTATGTAGATCGTCAGAGTCAACGTGGAGGAATTATCGGAGAATTTCTTGCTTCTCCTTTAGAGAGAAAACTTTTGCCGAACCTAGAAACCACATGCTTTCGTATTGTCCAAGAAGCATTGACCAACGTGGTGCGACACGCCCAAGCACAACGAGTCACCGTTGAATTACGACAGCAGGACGCCCAACTGCACCTAGTCATTAATGATGATGGTATTGGGTTTAATGTGGAGGCGGCGCGGGAACGAGCTACTCATGGTGGGAGTTTAGGTTTGCTGGGAATGGAAGAGCGTGCTCTGCTGGTAGGTAGTCAATTCAACATTGAATCCGTGGATGGGTGTGGGACTAAGATTCATGTGTGTTTCCCGTTACAATAGGCTAGATGAGTGCAGCCCCAACCATGAAACAGATTCGTGTTTTACTGGCAGACAACCATACCCTAGTGCGCGCAGGATTACGTGCATTGCTGCAAAATATTGAGGGAATAGAAGTGGTTGCAGAAGCAGGAGATGGTCATGAAGCATTGCACTTGATAGAAGTCCATCAGCCGGATGTGGTATTGATGGATATTGCGATGCCCAAGATGAATGGCTTAGAAGCAACCTCCCGTGTGGTCAAGGACTGTCCCAAGGTGCGGGTGATTATTCTCTCTATGCACGCGAATGAAGAATACGTGTTGCAGTCATTGCGTAGAGGGGCAATGGGTTATGTGCTTAAGGACGCTGCTATTAGTGAACTAGAACTGGCACTCAGGGCGATCTCTCAAGGTGAAACCTATCTCAGCCCAGAGGTTTCAAAGCATGTGATTGGAGATTACTTGCGGCGGGTAGGTGATGAGTCTAGTTGTGTTGAACAATTAACATCGCGCCAGCGAGAAATTTTGCAATTGATTGCGGAAGGGCGGACAACAAAAGAAATTGCTGAGGTATTGTATATCAGTGTCAAAACAGTCGAAACCCACCGTATGCAACTGATGAAACGCCTGGGCATTCATGATGTTGCAGGTCTAGTACGTTACGCCCTTCGTATAGGATTGGTACTGCCTGATACTTAAATAATACTAGTACAGGGCGGCGGAAATAAAGCTACCATACCCTACGGGAAGCCGCTACGCGTCTACAAAATTCCCGAAAAGTTTATGGTGTAAGGATTTTGTGCCTCCTGCGGAGGAGCTGCGCTAACGCGTAGCGTGCCCGTAGGGCATATTTTGAATTTTGTGCCTGCTCCGGAGGAGTTTCACGCTCCGCGTAGCGTGCTCGTAGGGCATATTTTGAATTCCAAGGTAGCGGTACTAGTCCTGAGTTGAACAGTGCGGACCAAGCAAGAGCGAGACTCAGGACTTTTCTCCTGAGAACTCAGGGTTTTCCTGATTGGGTTCTCAACTGATTTAGCGTAATTTAGGTATTAGATTGAGTGCAGAAAGTACAGACTTTCCTCAAAGTCAAGCAGAAGGCATAACTGCCTTGAGTTGCAAGTTTTGCATTCAAGCAATTTACACTCTGACAGTGGTTTCCCCCTTGGAAACACACTAATAAACTGATGCCATCTGTGCGCATTCTTCTAGTAGACGACAGCGCCTTGCTTTTCTCAAATCCGCAACCCGTTTTTTAGCAATGGATAAGCGGCTGGAGGTTGTCGGGTCTGTTGTGCCCGCAACAGAAGCGCTGGAGCTGGTTCCTCTATTGTGCCCTGATTTGGTACTAATCGATTTAGCCATGCCTGAAATGATCAGAGCTAGCTTTTGAAAAATGCAGAATAGGGTTTTTACCTGAAAATTTCTGTTGAAATTTTCCATTCTAGGATAACCATAGCTTTACTAATGAAAAAATGATTACATTAGAAAATTTTCAACCTTGGCTTGATATTGACGCAA
The DNA here is from genome assembly GCF_963872035.1 of Scytonema sp. HK-05. Taxonomy (NCBI): domain Bacteria; kingdom Bacillati; phylum Cyanobacteriota; class Cyanophyceae; order Nostocales; family Scytonemataceae; genus Scytonema; species Scytonema sp. HK-05. Next base: position 27,711 of record NZ_CAWMYC010000113.1, on the reverse strand, counting down.
TTAATGATGTAATGAAAGCAGCTTGCGTAGAGGCGGCGAAAACACCAAGAGCACTTTATGTTTTTATGCAAAGATATGTCTGCTATGGTAGAACCTTCAGTTCATCGGTACCAACCCTAGCCGGAACAATCAGTTCCAGTCATCTTTTGCAAGATCCAACCTGTTCAGTTCCAATGCACGCCGGACGTTCAATGGATGTTGCGGCAAAAGTACTTGCAGCATCTATCGAAGAATTCACAGATCCAAGAACTGGCGTTTCTCATGGCACGCTATCTTATGCTTTGCTAGACAAACTAGCTGAATATGCAAATTTATCTCAAGCAGAAATCAATACAATTTATCAGTCAGGAACTTGGCTTTCAGACATCATCTCCTATGTCAAAACAGCTTACAAAGCTGAATCTGATAGCCTTGAAAGTCTTGTCAGCGCCATTGGATTTCATGTTGCTACAGAAACTGTAGGAGATAACGAGTTTGGAATTATTAATGATGTACTTTTTTCTCAACATCGGAATAACAGTTTTGGTCGTTTTATCCGAAATAGTAAAGTCAGTTTTCAACAAGGAACAGTTAGCCCTTGGTATTGGATTGTGATTCATGGAACTTCTGATAGTAAGGGAGTTGAACTAAAACACTCTGCCGAAGCTTTTGCTGCTCTTAATTATGTTGTGCGCTATTCCAACGTATCAGAACAGCAAATCATAGAATGGGCAGGACAAGGTTTTGCGGAATTTGCTTATATCCAGACCAAATTTTTTCAACAAGTTCAGCAAGAACTACGCACTTTAGAAACAGCTTTAGCAGTTTAGTTGTAATAGTTGAAAATCTCGAAATAGCTCAAGTCATTAGAGTTGACATATAACTACTTGTAATACTTGGTTTAAAACTCTGTTCTGAAACAGATTGTAAGAAATTTTGTGAACTAATTAGACCATATTAGAGGTAAATAATCATGCCAGAAACTAAGTTAGCTTTTGGTGACAAGGAGCTAATTGTCAAAACTACGCCAAACAAAAAATACGAAATTTTGGATTTTTTTCTTCGGAAACTGTCAATTTTAATCGTTTTAAGTGTTGGATTTATCATTGCAGTTGTGATAATTCCATATCCAGTCAAATTATTGCCTCAATTGTTGTTAGGCATGATGTTTGCACACAGTATTGAACTTGAACATGAACTCACTCATCATGTAATTTTTTTCAATGAGCGTTTCAATCGTTTGGTAGGAACACTTTTAGGTCTTCCCATGTTAGTTTCTTTTTCCCTTTATAAAGCCCTACATGGTCATCATCATTCGGCATTGGGAACACCTGAAGACAAAGAAACCTTCAATTATAATTATGAGAAACTAACATCAATTTCAGGATTTATCCTTCATCTTTCTATGCTGGGGCATTACTCTGGAGTTGTTGAAAATATTTGTGTAGCTTTGGTTGGTAAATTAAGGGAGGATGTATCGCCTAAAATTGCACACCGTATTCGTAATGAATATTGTCTAATAGCATGTTTGATAATTATCATGCTTGTTCTCTCAATTTTATGGCAGACAACAATTTTACTCGATACTTGGCTAATACCTTTAATTATATTTACAGGGCCAATACATGCGTTGATTGAATTACCAGAACATTTTGGCTGCGATAATCAAACAACAAATCCTTTTCACAACACTCGTACAATTCAGGCATCTAAATTTTTTACATGGTATGTTAATGGTAATAATTATCACGTTGAGCATCACTTTAATCCAGCACTACCCATTAATGAATTAAGAAATTACCATAGTACAATTGTTGGCAAAATAGAGAATTTAGAATCTTCTTATTGGTCATTTTATAAGAAGTTCTTTGAAAAGCTTTTTGGTAAAAAAATCTCATTAGAGAATAACTAAAACTTGAGCAGTTTGCTGAATTAGAAACATTTTTATCTTTGATTATCTTTTGAGGTTGACTTATGGTGTCTGAAGTTAAAGTCCAAAAAATTTCGGGAATAGACCTGTGGCAGTGGCGTAACCAAGCAAAGCAAGAAGCACTTGCGGCTGATGTTCCTGTTGGTGAACTTGATTGGTTACTAGAAAATATTACAGGTCTTGAACATCTGGCTTTGCAATCAGAAACTTTCAAAACCCAAGACGAAATTTTGCTTTCATCTTCCATGTCAGACGTATCTAGTCTTTGGAACAAAAGGCTCAACGATCGCGTACCTGTAGAATACTTAATTGGACTAGCTAAGTGGAGAAAATTTTCTCTATTAGTTTCTCCAGATGTGCTGATTCCACGCCCTGAAACCGAGGGGTTAATTGATATGGCAATTGCAGCTGTTAAAAACTCCTCACTAAATTTGACTCAAGGACACTGGGCAGATTTGGGTACAGGTAGTGGGGCAATTGCCATAGCACTTGCTGATGCTTTCCCTGATATTATAATTCATGCCGTTGATTGCGATGCAGCTGCTTTGAATGTAGCAAAAGCGAATGCAAAACGTTACGGAGTGGCAGATCGAATTAATTTTTATCAAGGTTCTTGGTTTGAACCATTAGCACACCTTAAGGGTAAGTTTAGTGGAATGATTGCCAATCCTCCTTATGTTCCCACTTCTTTTGCTCAAAAAATGCAACCTGAAGTGGCTTACGAACCCCAATTTGCGGTATATGGTGGCGGAGTAGACGGTCTAGAACATGTTCGTCATCTGATTAAGTTTGCACCTGATTACCTTATTTCTGGTGGAGTATGGTTACTGGAAATGATGGTAGGTCAAGCTGAGGTAGTTACTCAACTCCTCCAAACTCAAGGAGGTTATCAAGATATTCAAATTCATATAGATTACGCAGGACGTAATCGATTGACTAGTGCAAGCCGGATTTAAGTCGAAGCATCTCTAATAACAAGCACTCAATGTTAGTAGATCGTATCACTGATTTACTTTCATTGAAAAGCTTTGTAAGGGCGACAATTCTACACCCTTACAAAGGATTCATTTGTGACAGAGGTTATAGCAATTGGTAGAAGTTGATTTGCAATGCTTAGTTTATTAATTAAATATCTTTGACTTTATTTAATACGATTAGAAAAAATGTTGCTAAAACGTATAAGTAAAAAGGGAAAAACATTGTTGAGTTGGTTATATCTTGTTTTAGGTATTATGTTTGAGGTTTCTGGAACCACATTCATGAAAATTTCAGCAGGCTTTACGAAACCTCTGCCCAGCATTTTAATATTTGTCTTTTATGCTATGAGTTTAATTTCTGTAACCATTGCATTAAAAAAATTAGATATTGGTGTAGCTTATGCTGTTTGGTCAGGTGTGGGAACAATGATCATATCAATGGTTGGTATCTTATACTTTAGAGAATCTATTTCTCTAACTAAAATTATTTCAATGGTATTAATTATTGCAGGAGTTATTAGTTTAAATTTAACTAGGAGTTGACCAAAAATAATGGGATACAAGCCCTCCCTTTTAACGAAGTAGAGGGCAGTCCCTATGAAACAAGTTTCACCCACCAAAGATGAAAGAGGTTTTTTATTCTATTTAAGGATTCAGGTACTTGAAACCCAGTTAGAGAGCCAGTTTCAAAATTGCTTTTGGCTTATTAACATACCTTTAGTCGCAATAAGGCACGAAAATCTAGGTGTTGTGTAATGCTTGTTGAGAATAGAAAATTGTGGATAATCCCGCGAAACCGTTATTAAGAAACGATTGTAGAGATTTTGATATGACCTGAATCCTTACTATTCTATACCCCTACACCCTTTACACCCTTATACCCTTACACCCATTTTCAAGCTAGACAGGTCTAGTACGTTACGCCGTTCGTATAGGATTGGTGCTGCCGCATACTTAAATAATACTAGCCCTGAGTTGAACAGTGCGGACAAGAGCGAGACTCAGGGCTTTTCTCCTCACAACTCAGGGTTTTCCTGATAGGGTTCTCAACTGATTTAGCGTAATTTAGGTATTAGATTGAGTGCAGAAAGTACAAGCTTTCCTCAAAGTCAAGCAGAAGGCATAACTGCCTTTAGTTGCAAGTTTTGCATTCAAGCAATTTAGACTCTGACAGTGGTTTCCCCCTTGGAAACATACTAATAAACTGATGCCACCTCTGCGCATTCTTCTAGTAGACGACAGCCTTGCTTTTCTCAAATCCGCAACCCGCTTTTTAGCAATGGATAAGCGGCTGGAGGTTGTCGGGTCTGTTCTGTCCGCAACAGAAGCCCTCTTTTGTTACTACCAACAAAAGAGGGTTACCTAGATAGAAATAAAGCCAATCAAATACTTTTATCTCAAGACTTTGATACTTCACAAAAAGTACAATGTCTTTTCGATTGGTTTTCTCTCGTTCAGCCTTGTGTGTTTGGTTGAATTTCGGCTTGCGATTTGAATGGTTTTGTTAGAAATAATTGACAACCATTAAACATTAGTTTTTGTGAGAAAAAATGCTGCATACATCATCAACTGCATTATTAGATTCCCAAATCAAGCAATCGCCATCTAATCAAAAACAAGAGTTAGCCTCTTATGTAAAAAGTCTTTATGGAGATATTGCTATTTCTGAATGTCCTTTTACAGAAGAAGAGATAGGCGAATTATCAAAAACGAATGAATTGTTGATTTATTTACCTGCAAAGCTGACGATGCAGCAACTTTGTGATAGGTTTGGCATTAAAGCTAATGTAAATTTCGAGAATGAAACCATGATTAGAAATACGATGGTTTCAGAAGACCAATGGTTTATCGCCTCTAATAGTAAAACACCGGAATTAATTAACGAAACTGGGCTTTTCAGCAAGCGAGTCTATGAAGATGAAGGTCTTCATGGCATGGATTTGAGAAGATATCTTGCATTCGCAGCAACTTTTAAATATTATTTTGATGAATTTCCCGACCAAACCTATTGGTGTTTTCTCTTATCAGGAAGCTACGACCGTAGCGGTGTATCTGTTGTTGGCTTTGATGCAAAAGGTGTACTTAGCCATCACGGTTGGATGAAGAATTTTAAAGCTAAGTATTGTGGTTCTAGATATATAGTTATTCCTCCGAGAATTGAAATATTGCGTTCTACAAAGTCATTAAAAAGGGCGCGTCGCGGGAACGGAAGTGCTGAAGGTAAAGAAGCAAGTATGGGTTAAACTTACGTATGTCACTTGTGCAAATATACGATTTATTTAGCCCTGATTTCTACGCACAACCAGAACCTACTTTAGATGAGATGCGCTTAAATCATCCTGTTTATTGGTGTACTCGTCTAGAGTCTTGGGTATTAACACGTTATCAGGATATTTCAACCACGATTCGAGATGCGAATTTTTCGGTGGATAGAAATGGTCAAATTGCTAGGGGAGGGTCGCCTGCACTGCGGGATAAACTAAATTTTTGCAATAACTTTTTTGCCAGTTGGATGGTTTTTTCTGACCCTCCCAGGCACACATTTCTACGCAATATTGTGTCTGGAGTGTTCACTCCCTCACTGATGGAAAGTTATAAGCTTTGCATTGAAGATTTGACTTGGGAACTGATTAAAAACGTTAGTGCTAAGGGAGAAATGGAACTAATTCAAGATTTTGCAGTTCCCCTCCCTGCGCTGGTGACGGCAAAGATGTTTGGCATATCGCGAACGCATATTACAGAACTAAAAGATTGGAGTAGTAGTATATTTACTCTACTTGGAGCTGACAATGCTAGCGATGAGGCGATTAATGCAACTTACCAAAACTTGGTAAAATGTATTACATACTTTCACATGCTAGTGGAAGAACATCGTAGTTCTAAGAGTGATAGTTTAATCAATCAATTAGCCAACGCTTCCTATTGTTCGGCTCAACTTAGTACTCAAGAAGTTGCTACCATGTGTATTGTCATGATGGCTGGTGCTTACGAAACTACAACACACTTAATTGCTAATGGTATACTTGCACTATTACAAAACCCTGCCGAGTTAAACAAACTCAAAGACAATCCAGCCTTAATTGACAGCGCAGTTGAAGAAGTATTTCGGTATTGTGGGCCTGCTTTTAGCGTCGTTCGTCGAGCTAAATTAGATACGCAAATCAATGGACAAAATATTCAAGCCGGACAAAAGATTTATTGTCTGTTACACGCAGGTAACCACGACCCAGAACGTTTTCACCAGCCAAGTAAACTAGACATTTCTCGGCAAGACAACCGTCATTTAGGATTGGGATTAGGTATCCACTTTTGTCTTGGTGCAGTTCTAACTCGCTTGGAAACCAAAGTCGCCATTAACTCTCTTGTCCAAAACTTCCCAAATATACATCTAAATTCCTCCAAACTTGAGTGGATACCTAATTTAGCAATGCGAGGTTTAAAAAAATTACCTATTGCATTTTCTTGATTAAATTATCGCTGATATGAGTTTAAAAGATAGGTAAAAAATAGAACTTACACATTGACAAAGATGGCAAGATGTAAATGGAGACTTATGAGCGTAATTTAATATGCCTTCGCTTTGGTAGGTGCAATCAAGTAACGATAATACTTGATATTAGATAGATTTAGGGTTCTGACTATCAGAGCGATTAATACCAATTCTCTGTAACAATGGGCTTAATAATTACCCCCCGCCTTTGGCGTCCCTCCGATGCCTTGGGGAGGCAGTGCGTTGCGGAGGTTCCCTCCGTTGTAGCAACTGCCGTGGGACTACAGGGGGGTGGAATTAAGCTCAACTTCATAGAGAAAATTCAACTGATGAAACGCCTGGGCATTCATGATGTTGCAGGTTTAGTAAGTTACGCCGTTCGTATAAAATTGGTGCTGCCGCATACTTAAATAATACTAGTACAACGCGGCGTAAATAGGGCAACCATTTAAAATTGCTAAAAACCTGATTCCATAATACTTTTGACTTTTGACTTTTGACTTTTGACTTCCGCCTTGCGGTACTAGCCCTAAGTTGAACAGTGCGGACCTTGAGCGAGACTCAGGACTTTTCTCCTCACAACTCAGGGTTTTCCTGATAGGGTTCTCAACTGATTTAGCGTAATTTAGGTATTAGATTGAGTGCAGAAAGTACAGACTTTCCTCAAAGTCAAGCAGAAGGCATAACTGCCTTTAGTTGCAAGTTTTGCATTCAAGCAATTTACACTCTGACAGTGGTTTCCCCCTTGGAAACACACTAATAAACTGATGCCACCTCTGCGCATTCTTCTAGTAGACGACAGCCTTACTTTTCTCAAATCCGCAACCCGCTTTTTAGCAATGGATCAGCGGCTGGAGGTTGTCGGGTCTGTTCTGTCCGCAGCAGAAGCGCTGGAGCTGGTTCCTCTATTGTGCCCTGATTTGGTACTCATCGATTTAGCGATGCCTGAAATGAATGGTCTGGAAGCAACACGCCTTATAAAAGCGCAGCCAAATGCACCATACGTCATCATTTTAACGTTGAACGATAGTAACGAAGAGCGTGCTGCAGCTAAGGTTGTAGGTGCAGATGGCTTTGTTACTAAGTCGGAATTTTCTTCATCTTTGCTGCCCTTGATACACTCTTTGTTTGCTTAGTGCAAAATTTCATAAATTCGTAGCGTTTCTTTTGCCCAGGACTTGAGACTTGCGGCTGGTTAATTCCTCATGAACTTGCGAAATGTTGTACTTAGCTAGTTACGACATCACTAAATGCAAGTACGCAGAATTAAAGCAGTCAAAGTAGTCGCTAGATAGCATTTTTTATCACTGTCCTCAGAGGATACTTCGTCTGTCAGCAAGTAAAAATGATTTCCTTTGAGTGACGAAAATACATACCATCGCAAAGCGCGTCCTATGCCGCAACCGAACTCCGTTTGGTTGCCTCAAATCGAAGATTTGAACAGAGGGTTTTCTGGAGGAAAATCCTCTGGGCATATACGGATGATCGCCCCCAGAAAACAGTCTGCCATTTTTCAAAACCCTATTTGCTCAGGCTAAAACCCAAGCTAAATTACGCTTCTGGCGATTGTAAGCGCGAGACTTGTCAGAAATCCGGGCTATACCACTACCAGTGAAAGGAAGTTGAAATGACTGATTTGCAAACATTCCACCTGCCCAAATCCATCACAGGAACACAATCTGATATCGATACAGCACGCGAGATAATTCAAGCATGGAGAACCGACGGAATATTTCAGGTTGCGACAAACACAATACAGGATCGAAAAACCGAGAGTGCATTTGAAGCGAGCCGGCGGTTCTTTCGCATGCCTATGAAGTTCAAATCCCAATGCATTAGTGATCTTAACTACGGTGGGTATATCGCTTCTGGAGAGGAAGTCACCGCTGGAAAGTCCGATTATTCCGAGATATACACTATTTGCAAAGATATTCCACTGAATGATGCCCGTGTACAAGCGCAATGGCCATGTCATGGACCAATGCCTTGGCCTGATCAGGAGTACCACCAAAGTATGAAAGTATTCATGGACGAGCTCGGCTTAATCGGCGAGAAATTGCTGAAATTGACGGCTCTGGGGTTGGGGCTGGATGATATTAACGCTTTAACGAAATTGACCAGGGATGGTTGGCACCATATGCGCGTATTGCGATTTCCGACGCTATCTCAAAAATCGGCGAGGGGGATCGGCGCACATACCGACTACGGGCTATTGGTCATTGCAGCCCAGGATGATGTGGGTGGTCTCTATATACGTCCACCGGTCGAAGGGGAAAAGAGAAACAGAAATTGGTTATCGACCGAAAGCATGGCAGGTATGTATGAAAACGATGATCCTTGGACCTTTGTGAAGCCTGTGCCAAGTGTACTGACCGTGTTCCCTGGCGATATTCTGCAGTTCCTGACTAATGGCTATTTGCTCTCAACGCCCCATAAAGTCAGGCTAAACATGAGGGAGCGATTTGCGTTAGCGTACTTCCATGAGCCCAATTTCGATGCTTGTGTCCGCCCGCTGTTTGATCCGTCAAGCGATGAGCATATCCACTACGGAACGCACTTTACAAATATGTTCATGAGGTCTTACCCAGACCGAATAACCACACGCCGTATTATCAATGAAGACCGCTTGTCAATTTTGGCTCGTTTGGAAAACAAGACCCTTGGTCGTTTGACCACAGTGAAAAACGCATACGCATTGCAAAGATAATAACCAAACGGAAGCAACGCGAAAAAGTTGGATCAAGCCGAAAAAGGGCGATCGCATTCGCAATTGGCGCGGAAGAGTGGAAATGCCATTGGTGCATCGACATTCGTATCATCGATACAGAATGCGCTCATTTGTTTATCCCCAACTAGGGAAGTCTCAATTTTTAAGAGGCAACCAAATCAAGCTGCCACAGTTGGGATGGTTAGAGTCTGTCCGCTGTCAAGAATTACAACTAAGCATTTTCAGATCCCCAAATACCCACTCCTTTTGCTGCTACCATGTAACGGAAAATGTACTCTACTAACTCAATGTAATGACTAGCAGTTTTGGGAGAAGGTGCCCAAACTGTAACACCGTGGTCGCGGATGAGTAAAGCCGGGAGTTGCACACAAGCTGTTGTAAAGCGCTCTTTTATGTCATCGGCAATACGGGAAACCTGTAAATGGTTGGCGAATATCGGCATACCACAATCGGGGTTTTCTTCCCACACTCCCAGCCCTTTGAGCATCTCCAACGGTGGTAGGGGCAAGGTATCACCTTTGACAAAGCGAGAAACCAAATTTGCTTCAACTGAGTGGACGTGGTAGCAGCTGTTAGCTTCAGGAAATAGGGCATATACAACTTGGTGAATAGCTGTTTCAGCTGAAGGCTTCAAATCAGGAGAAGATTGCTCCACCTTGCCGTCTGGATAGATACGCACAAAATCACCAAGTTCTAATTGTCCTTTAGACCGACCACTGGCTGTAATCCAGAAGCTACCATCGGGTAAACGAGCTGAGAGATTTCCCGCAGTTCCTACCATCCATCCTTGTTGGTAGAAGTGACGGGCAGCACAGATAAGTTCAAGACGGCGATCGTCTTGCGTTGAGCTTTTCATTTGATTAAATTAGTTCTACAATCTTGCTAGGTAGTCGCGCACTTCTAAAAAGTCGAAGTCGCAAAAAACTATTCGCTTCACTTCATCACCGAATGTATTTCAGGCTACAGCCTGACGAGTGCGAATTTCTGTACCCGTGTACTCGGGAGCCCAGCCTTCTGTCCCAGTGAAATACCGCACTGCTTTAATCCGCCGTGCTGGAGTGAGATAAAACCAGTGTTCAGTTCCCGCAGGTACGTTGATGTACTCTTCTGGCTGTACTGTCAGTTCTACTTGAGTTCCATCAGGTCGTACAAAACCAAAAATACCTTCTCCGTCAACGATGTAGCGGACTTCGTCTTCTGAATGGGTATGGATTTTCTCAAACTTCGTCAGCAGTGCATCAAGGTTAGGGATACCTGGATGCAGGACGATGAAATCGCGGGTTTGATAGCCTGCTGTTTGTTGAAGTTGCTCAAAATAGCCATCCAGAGATTTTAAGATTTGTTCTTTCTCATCCTCGTTGAGGCTATCTTGTGCTAAAAGTTGACGCAATTGTTGACTATCTCCCACAGCCCAGCGATTAAGTTGGATGTTTAGGGGTGCCAATTCGCGGGAAATGTCTTGCAAATCGGTGTGTCGTGTTCCATCTTCCAATTGTAGAATCGCCATATCTCACCTCTTGCAAAGATATTTATTCTACGGTATGTCTACTAACTTGTTATTGTTCGTTGAAAAAACTTAGGGAGCCTAGCGACTAGTCTCGCGTAAGAGTGTCCAGTTAGTACAGCCTTATGAACTAGGATACTCTGCTTTGTTCATTTTAATTAACGGTACATTGATAGGAATTTTGTATTTATTGACTTTAGCCATTTTTGATGGGATGAGCCACATCTAGAGAAAATGGGGTGAGAATGACGTTTTGGTGTCGATAAAAAACCTTCTCGCGCTAACATTCTTGTCAGTTTTCTGGGATTTTTCCCATTTCTATCCGAAAGTGCATAAGTTGCTTCTGTTTATACCTACTAAGTACAAGCAAAGCTTTCCAAGCTTAACTTCCGTTCCGCAAATCAGGTAGGACTTAAGCACATTTTTTTTAATTTGTCAACCTATAAGTCCTCGTAATCTCTAAAAATAAGGAGTTTATTTAAGTTATGCCGTTAATAGAAGATGTCAAAAGAGTTTGCGATCGCCTTGCTCCTTTGGGATGGCGCGACTTACTGCTGGCACATGGACTTGATATCACTGCAACCAACCTCAAGCAGGAATTAACCAAGGAACTGCCTAACATCAATCGTAACATTTCAGGGTTTGAAGATTTTGCAGGTGAAGGCAAAAGAGGAATAGAAGCAGGAAATCCAGCGCGAAGCTTGTTATTTCATGCTTTTGCTTCACCAAATGTTGTCCTAAATGCTCAAAGTACAAACTCGCAAGCATATCCGACGCTAGCAGAACTCGAAATCATTGAAAACTTTGTTTACGGTGTGCAACCTCCTTCTTGGGAAGATTTGCAAGTCCGCGCACAGGGGCAACTTTTGGCGATCGTTGTGTTTGCCTCAGAATATCGACCTGGTGCAGAAACTGTTCAGCGCAAGCATGCTGATATGTGTTTCTCGCGGACTGGTGTGGCGCGAGTCGGAACGGCGGAACCACTGTATGACGCTCGACTTCGCGGATTTTTACCCTTTGTTGAGGGAGATATCCATGCATTTCGAGTCTTACCTGCTCGTTATTCTGCCTATGTTGCAGTTCAACGCAAAGGTAATCGAAGTATTTTCGGTCCTATGCGTTTTCAGCCAGGAGATAGTTCTCAGCCAGGAGATAACAGTCGCGAGTTCTGGGTTCCTCTGCACAAGCTGTTCAACGGCAGAGAATGTATTCGCGGTTTAAATTTGCAAGTAACACTGGCTACGGGTCATGTCAATGAAAAACTGCGGCGGATTCATTTGGAGTTGAGAAAAACGGGATGGAACACAGGATGGAGTGAGCCGGATCTTAGCAACCCGCCGTTCATTTTTACACAAGGTATTGCTGAATTCACGACCAAGCCTGATTTTGGCAGTGGGCTTCTAGTTCCAGTCGTTCACTCTAATCTAGTGGAAGCAGCAACGTACAAAGGAAAAGTGCTAACCTTTAGGGTGCCACAGGATAACAGGGAGGAGCAAGGTGAGAGATTATCCTCCAGCCTGCGAATTCCTTTAAATGGTCCGGAATATGTTCATGTTCGCCACAAAGTATTAGCGAACGGTGAAGTAGAAAGTCTCAACAATCAAAAGGATGTAGAGGGTGCGGTGCAAAAAGGTGGTTATGATGCCGTACACTATCTTGACTTCACCGGCGATGGCTGGGTTGAAGCAGTCTGTCCAGAGTTGGCTGTGGCAATTCCTCGGCGTGTACCTGCTTATTCTCTCGTGACAGCACCAGATTTCTTCCCCAACTGTGACCAGCGAGAGTTACTGGAGTGGACAGAGCAGTCAGTACCTCAGAGACTCAGAGAAAATCTCTGGCGAATTCCACCAGAGACGCTATCTGACGATCGCATTGCTCCTAACCTTCAATTAAAAGGTGCTAATTTCCGTCCAGAAGATAAAACCGTCACTGCAATTGTCTCGTTACCTTTTAAAGGTACCGTGCGACAAATGCCGCTCAATGGCTCGCCAACAATGCGGCATGCATATCTCCCAGATGCGGCGGCTGGTTTATTTGCCCCTGGTTGGGATATCGGTACAGTTGTTTCGGAAAGCGGAGAGGAACATTTAGCAACTTACAGGTTAGGCAGTCCTTTTCCTGAAGACTCCAAACTGTGTGCTGCACTGAGTACATTTTGGCCCGCAGTCGCTCCCGATGCCGCACGAACATTTCAGCCAAATCCCGCATGGCCCACTGTCAGCCCTTTGACAGATGAAGAAATTGGTCAGACTGGTAACTTACCTTGGGATGGTATTCCCGGTCCTCGACGCGTTACGCAGAATGGCAAAAACTTGATAGAATATGCAGATTTGGCTCATGCAGATTATGTAGAGAGTTCTTTGCAGAAGAAATTCTCGCTATCGCTCACGGGTCGGGTTGATGTGCGTGAATATGAAGCCAGAGTTTTAGCGATGGCAAAGGTTTATGAAGTTTTAAACATCACTCCTGACCAGAGAGGACAATGGAGCGTATTTTCATTCCGTCAAGTGCAGCCAACTGATTCAGAATTGAAACAGGCACAAACTCAAACAGGAACTACAGTTGTTGGTAGCATCTATCGGTTTGAAATTTATCGTTATGGCAATTCTTCCCCAAATCCAGACGATTTTCGCAAACAATGGGTTGAAATTCAAGAAACCGTAACGTTGTTTGTCACACCTCTCAACGTTTTGTTGAAACGCAACAATGATGCCTGGAGACGTGCTTAATACCGATGTGCTTGTCATAGGTAGCGGACCTGCTGGGTCTGCTGCTGCTGCTGCATGTGCCCAAAAGGGTTTACGAGTTATCCTCATTGAGCGTGAGCTATTTCCACGCTCTCACCCCGGTGAAACTCTGCACCCTGGTGTAGAGCCGCTTTTGAAGCAGTTAGGTGCCATTGAGCCAGTGTTAGCAGCTGGCTTCCTACGCCACGCTGGAAACTGGGTGCAGTGGGAAGCTGAAAACCATTTTGTCCCCTTTGGAGAAGATGATTCGGGAGCATGGCTGGGATTTCAAGCCTGGAGAGCCGATTTTGACAGCATATTGCTTAATCGCGCAAGAAATTTAGGTGTTGAGGTTTTGCAGCCATGCCAAGCATCCCGCTTGGTTGTGGATGAGTGCAAAGTGGTCGGTGTTGAGACAAGCCAAGGAACTTTTCGGGCATCTAAAGTGATTGATGCTACGGGAAGTCACCATTGGTTGGCTCGACAATTAGGATTGCAAATTAACTACCACTCTCCGCGTCTGATTGCATACTACGGTTACGTCACGGGGGAATGTCCGGCGCGAGATGATGCTCCTGCGATTATTGCTGACTCTGATGGTTGGACATGGACTGCCAAAGTGCAACCCCAACTTTACCAGTGGACGCGCTTATCGTTGAGTGGGCAGAAAATCCTAAAAGACTGGCTCCCCGATGAATTCCACGGACTCAAGAGTTACCGGAAAATGCAGGCGGCTGATGTCACTTGGCGCATCGTATCGCAACCGGCGGGTTCTGGTTACTTCATGGTTGGGGATGCGGCGATGGTTCTTGATCCCGCATCAAGTCATGGAGTGCTGAAAGCGATTATGTCTGGGATCATGGCTGGGCATTTGATTGCAGCGGAACTCTTAGGGAATCTCACCCCCGCACAAGCGACTCAGCATTATTGTCAGTGGATTAATAATTGGTTTGAGCACGATGTAGAGAACCTGAGCAAGCTCTATGCTATGTTGCCAAATTAGTCAGCGTGTAAATCACCCAGCCATCTTTATCAAAGCGGGCTGGGTTGTTTGATTAAACCTGGCTTACAGCAGTTTTCACGTATTTGAACCACACTGTAAGGGCACAGCAAAGCTTCGTGCCCCTACGACAAATGTGGTCTATTTACCTGAAAATAGCTGTAAAAATAAAACCACAGATTAACACAGATGCACACAGATAATTAACTAGTGTTAATCTGTGTGCATTTGTGGTTCTGTCTATCCTGAAATTATACTGTTGCAAGAAGTCTTGTGTCAGCAGGAAGCGGACTTTAGACGATGTCGGCGTAGCAAGAAACCTGCTCCAATCATGCCTATACCAATGAGCGTTGTGGTCGTTTTTGGTTCTGGAACTGTTTTTAACGTGTTGATGGAGCCATACACTAAAGCTCGACCTTTTAAGGTGGTCGTTTTTTCCCCCAGAGTAATTATGTCCTCTTCTGTAAAGAGGAGCGTGCCCGTAGCATTTTTGAATATGCCTTCACCACCAGTGATATCCACAGTACCAGAACCCGAAGCTGTCAGGTTTACCAAGTCAATTGCAGTGGTGGCGTCACTCGTTCCAAACACCTTGTTAGTGCCGCTTCCAAACGTGATATAGCCTAGTGGTAAGTCTTGTAAGCCAAATGCCGTAGCATCTATGTTAAAGGTGAGTTCGCCCGTGGTAGGGTTGGTTTTGGAGTAGGTCAGCCCGTCGTATTGGTTTAGACCATAGGGCGCGTCAGTACTGATACCTGACTCAACGACTTGTGAAACGTCCGAAGTTATGGGCGTAACTTTGACCGTTGTATCATAGTAGGAGCTAATTGGATAGGAAGTTTGTGCGATCGCCCTCCCACCACCCAGTCCGAAACCAAGTAACATGAGAGTGACTGGAACAAGCCTTGCAGTGTATGAGCGGAGTATTACTTGCATTAGAAGTATCAAGTTTTACAATAACGCAACATCTAATACCAGAAGCTTACAAACACTCAAGAGCAGGTTGCAATGAATAATCTTTTGATAGTATTGTCAATTTTTCCTTATCTTGCGATCGCCTAACCTTGATCAGTAAACTTCTTGCAAAAGTCACTCGCTTCGCTCAAATTCGCTCATTCAAAATTCGCTCATTCAAAATTAATTAGTGGGAGCAAGGAAGCGCCACTCAGAAAGTTGACCACCAATATCATTGATTATGGTGGGGGCTTGTACCCATAATTAATCAATTCAAAAAAAGATTCTTAATTTTTGAACTTTGAACGAGCGAACTTTGAATTCAAAAAAGGTCAAAAAGTTGTGAATGTCATTAGTCGCGAAACGCACTGTAGCGAGGAATCTCAAGAGATGTTTCGCTATGCCTCCGGCACGCTGCGCGAACGCTCAACATGACATTTCAAGCATTTTTGCAAGACGTCTAGTGGTTGACGCCAAAATACCCCTCTCCGCATCCGGAGAGGGGTTAGGGGTGGGGTCATGTGCGTTCTAGATCTTAACCAAAACGTCCGCTGATATATTCCGCAGCTTCCTTTGTCGCAGGAGAATTAAATATTTGCTCGGTAGGACTGAATTCAACTAATCTTCCCGTACGTTTGCCATGCTCGTCTATTTCGGTGTTGAAGAAGGCAGTCAAATCTGCTACCCGTGAAGCTTGCTGCATATTATGAGTCACCATGATGATGGTGTATTGTTCCTTGAGTTCAAGGCAAAGTTCTTCAACTTGACGAGTAGAAATTGGGTCTAAAGCAGAACAGGGTTCATCCATCAATAGGACATCTGGCTTCATGGCGATCGCCCGTGCAATACAAAGCCGTTGCTGTTGTCCTCCAGATAACGCTGTACCCTTGTCTTTGAGTTTGTCTTTCACCTCATCCCAAAGAGCAGCTTGGCGTAATGATTGCTCTACTAGTTCATCAATGTTACCTTTATAACCATTTGTACGTGGTGCAAAGGAGATGTTTTCGTAGATTGACTTAGGAAAAGGGTTTGGTCTTTGGAAAACCATTCCAACTTGACGACGCAATTTTACCGAATTAATCTTGGGATCGTAAATATTTTTATTTCGGTAATGCAGCCTACCCTCAACGTGAGCTCCGGGGATCAAATCATTCATTCGGTTGAAGCAACGCAGTAGGGTACTTTTTCCACATCCTGAAGGTCCAATAAAGGCGACGATTTGTCTTTCAGGGATTTCTATATGGACTTCTTGAAGCGCCATAAATCCGCTGTAGAAAACCTTCACACCCTCAGCATGAAAAACTGCTTCATCTCTTCTGCTTTGGGTGGCGCTACTTTGTTTGCTTCTGGCGTTGTTGTAGGTCATATTTTGTGTTTCCCAATGTGTGTTAAGCAAGTTTGCAAGAAGTCCCTCGTCCTTTATCATTCGTCATTTGTATTTACAAATGAAAAAGGACAATTGACAAAATATAGGCAAAGTTCATCGATCTATTGAAAAACGTTGCCGGATATAAATGGCTGCTCCATTTAGCACCAAAATGACAAGCATCAACACAATGATTGTCGCTGCTGCTGCGTTGGAAAAGCCTGGTTCAGGACGAGTGATGTAGGAATAAATTTGGATGGGCAATGCCATAAATCGTTGGAACAAACCAGGGTTGAACGTGAGGAAACTGACAGCACCCACGACAATCAAAGATGCGGCATCACCAATTGCACGAGAGACTGAAATAATCACTCCAGTTAGAATACCTGGAATGGCATAAGGTAAGACATGATTGCTAATAGTTTGCCACTTAGTTATACCTAAGCCGTAGGAAGCATTTCTTAGAGAATCTGGAACGGCTCGAATTGCCTCTCTAGATGTGACAATAATGACTGGTAAAGACAGCAAGGACAAAGTGAGCGCCCCAGAAATCAAAGCAGGACCAAAGCCCAAAAGATAATTGAAAACGCCTAAACCTAGCAATCCATAAACAATTGAAGGGACTCCAGCCAAATTGCTAATGTTAATCTCGATAATACTATTCCACCAGGTTTGCGGTGCGTATTCTTCGAGATACAAAGCTGCTCCTACGCCAATTGGGACTGAAACCAAAATGACTACGACTCCCAAAAGAACGCTGCTGATAAGAGCAGGAAGAATACCACCTCTATCAGCGAAACGGGAAGGATTTTCAGTCAAAAAACCGGGGGTCAAAAATCTGGCTAATCCATCTCTGCAAATATCAAAAATGAGGAGAGCAAGAACAAATAAACCAATGAGCAAACCAAGCAAAAATAAATATTCAAATACTTTGCCGATGGTTTCTCTTCGTTCTATATTTTGAGTAAACTCTTGTGATTCTTGATGAAAATCATCTGGAGAAATCGAAGTCGCCATGCGTATTACTCGTACTTTTCCTTGTAACGTTTTGCAATCCAATTACTGAAAATGTTTAAAGCCAAAGTAATCAAAAACAGAACAGCTCCTACAGCGTATAAAGTCTTGTAGTTAAGACTCCCACGAGGACTATCTCCGCCTGAAATCTGAGCCATGTAAGCTGTCATTGTTTCTACTGACTCCATAAAATTCACAGTCAGTTTGGGCTGCTGTCCTGCGGCGATAACAACAGTCATTGTTTCACCCACAGCTCGAGAAACTCCCAAAATAATCGAGGCAATAATTCCAGAAAGAGCCGCAGGAAGGACAATTCTGAATATAGATTCGAGTTTAGTGATTCCCAACGAGTAAGCTCCTTCCCGCAAAGAGCGAGGAACAGCTCTTATCGCATCTAAGCTGATAGAACCAACAGTGGGCATAATCATAACTCCCATCATCAACCCAGCACTCAAAGCGTTGAAGAGTTCCAATGGGAGAAAACTCCGCAAAAACGGTGTCACAAACAAAAGAGCGAAGTAACCGTAAACAACCGTAGGTACCCCCGCCAGCAGTTCCACGGCTGGGCGTAAAATCGCTGCTACTTTGGGTTGGGCGTACTCACTTAAATAGATAGCTGAGGATAAACCTAGAGGAATGGCAACAGCCATGGCAATAACCGTAGTCAGTAAAGTGCCATTAATCAAGGGCCAAATTCCAAAATGTCGCTCTGCAAACAGAGGCGTCCATTGGGTATCCAGAAAGAACTTCGCAAACGAAACCTCTTGGAAAAACTCAAACGCTACTTGAAAGATAATTGCGACAATCCCAAAGGTTGTAAGCACGGAAACCAAAGCGCAACAAAATAAAATCGCTCCGACAATTTTTTCCTGAATATCTTCAGATGGATTCTTTTCCAGTGAACGTTCGTAACCTTGATGAGACTCGTCTCGATAATTTGCGCCCTGCATAATCAGTCATCAATAAATAGTGAACAGTCATGAGTAAACAGTGAACAGCCATCAGGAATAAAGAGTAGAAAAATGATAACTGATAGCTGATTACTGTTAAAGATATTTTGTAATTGCCTGACCAGGTTTTGCATCTTTGAACTTGTCACCCGAATTCTTACGAAGCAATGTTTTGTCTTGACATAACCCTTATCTGTTAGTTCAACATAACCAGTACCCCTGACACACCTTTTAGAATTGGCTAAAGAATTGGCTAAGTACAAACCAACAAATTCTCTCACTGCTAGCTTGTTATCTAAAGTAGACTTGCTGACATAGATAAGTAGAAAAGACGACACAAAGCAGTTTAAAACTTTTGAGTTACTTTTGACGGTGGTGTTTCAGAATTTCCTTTTATATTTTGTATGGCAAATCAGCGCAGCTTATTTTTATTCGCTATGTAGTCACAAATTCCAACATAACGAAGTGCAGTTTCATCATTGCCTGCAAAAAAATATACTACATTTCTATAGATATACCGTATTTAAGTAGTTATAATAGTATCATATGGTAAGTAGTGAAAAATCTAACTTTTGTAATGTTTTGGTAACATTGAGTTAGAGTAAATAAAATTGACTCCTCTACCCTTTTGGATATAGTTACAAATCCATAGCTATTTCTCTCTTAAGATTTCTTGCAATAGCAAGGGAGTGACTGGTGGTTTCAAATATTAAGTCATTCAATTTACTAAAATTTTTAATCATAAATAGATACATATAATTTCTTGAATTACATCTGTATTTATCTATAATAAGAAATATTTAGAAAAGCAGATTTTTGCCTCGACAATACATATTAACGCTTTGATGTCAAGCTTTTGTTGAAATTTAGAGCAATACAAGACTACCCGACTACTAACTGGGGCTAGCAGCGCTATTTAGGTGTCAATTAGGACTGTTGAGTTCCATCTGAGTGATCTATACGCTACTGTATTCTGAACTATTGACTGAAGCTAAATGACAATTTAACTTAACTTCATCTTAATCTTACAGAAGATAGAAGGGATTACCGTAGTTATTTAAAGAACTTTACATTTAAATTGCCGTGTCAATGACAACTCATACCAAGCGTGCGTATGAGCTAGCTCTAGGCAATTTTGGTTCACGACATTGTAGCCCAATACAACTCTAACTCAATACAGCCTAAAGCAAGTTGATGGCGCTTGTGCAAAGAGCGGTAGAGTTATTGCATCGTCGCTCGTTTCATCTTGACCAGGAAGAAAAAGGTACAAGCCCCTAAATTTATTTATGGAAAAAGAAAAAACGTATTTCATCGAGTAGGCGCAAGAAATACGGCGTCCGCTGACTCAAGCCCCTAAATTTATTTATGGGGTTCTTACTTTTGACTTTTGAATGCGTGACTTTTGACTTCCCCGAAGGGGCTGACTTCCCAATCTCAGACTGAAGAAGGTTGTGTAAAGAGCTGTTTAATTAGAGGTTAATAAGAAGTTAAGACAAACATCTCAGATTCTAGCTAGGGAAGAATGACAGACAAGGATGAATTTCTCTATCCTCGTAGCCGTTATTACGGTCACAATAAGCCGGAAAACCTGATATTTAACGCAAATTTACAGAAATTTGCCCAACAAATTGGTTACATCGTTAGCCTTCACACCGGTGGGAAACTCTCTTCAGAAGAAGCGTATCAACAAATTGAAGCACTTTGGCAACAGCTAGAACTTTTAAACAAGCAGCTCAGAATTGGCGAAAATCCTTTGCCGACGGATGAAGGACAAAAAGACGACTAAATTTAATCAAGTCTCGACGTTGAGCCTAGAATCTCCTGGCTTTTTATCCACATGAGCGATCGCCCAGCCTGTACCTCTGGCACTCACCGTAAAATTTGGACGAGCCTTGGGAGTGTTAACTCACAACAAATCTTCCTGACGACTCTGAGTTTTTACCCAAGGAATATTCTGCAAAAATTTGAAATTTTGTATTCTAAACCAACGTTTAGAAGGTTGTTTTTCACTACTGCTGTTGAGTTCCCAGCAGTCGCGCCTTTCGCCGCCCCACTCCATCCGGTTAATTGAAAATTCTGCCCAAGGTTCACCATCTGAGATTTCTCGTTCTATGGGCTCAAACCACATTTGATTCTCCTATTCAGAAAATTGAGCGCCCGAAAGCGCTACACAACCTAAGAGCCTCACTCTCGCAACCCAAGTACTTTGTGAGGATTATTTTTCCGCAAACGAATGCAAATATTAAAGCCTGACAATATCACCAAAAGCAAAGCTGTAACTCTCTGCACATCAGGAATCTAAGTAGATGTACTTCTTATATCCTCTTTGCGTTCTTCACGTCTATATTGTTTATCAAAATTTTAAGAAAAAAAGTAGCAGATGAACTTTCACCTGCTACTAGCAAGTGGTCGGAGAACAGTTATGGATTAATTTGTGTGAGCCAATTCTTTGACACCAGGTTGCACATTCTTCACAGATTGTGCAAACTCTTTGAGAGCTTCTGTCAATCTTTGGTCAATTTCTTGATCAAGTTGCAGAGTGCCATCTTGTATTTGCAGTTGTTTGTCTACTGCATAAACACCGCCCAAGATGTACCGTGCTTTTAACTCAGACAACACGGGTTTAAGGGCATATTCAATTGCCAACAAATGAGCGAGTGTTCCACCAGTAGCAATGGGTAGAACAACTTTTCCTGACAAAGCTCTTTGAGGTAGCAAGTCTAAAAACGCTTTGAGAACTCCCGTGTAAGCTGCTTTGTAAATCGGAGTGGCAATGATAATACCATCTGCTCTTTCTATAAGTCCTTTCGGCTGTTCTAGGGCTGGGCTATCGTATTGTCCATACGCCAAAACTTCAGCCGGTACATCGCGAACGGAGAGAATATCTGTTTGGAAGCCCTCTTGCTGCAAAATTTTGGTGGAGTGTTCCAGAATACCGTAGGTTCTGGAAGGATGGGATGGACTACCGGCAATTGCTAAGATATTAGCCATATTTTTTTAAGCCTTTTTGCGTTCAAAAGTCTTGAGTGCTGAGTATATACTACGAAGGAAATTCCAGAAATTGAGCAACTTTTTTTTCTTTGAGTACTAAGTCATTTTTGTTTACTTTCTAGAATTGCGCCCAGCACTCGTTACTCAGTACTCAGCACTATTTTCTAATCCACAGTGGTGGCTGTCTTTTGTTTTTGCTGCTGTTTGGGAAAATCCTGATTGGCAACAATCTCTCCGAAAGGACTCAAAACCTGCTGCTGTTCAACAACTGGCAGATTCTCTAACGGTAAACGGGGGAATAGCAGTTCCGCGACTCGATAAGCTTCTTCTAAATGGGGATAACCAGAGAGGATGAAGGTATCGATACCTATCTCGGTATACTCCAACATCCTTGCAGCAACGGTATCGGCATCGCCTACTAGGGCGGTTCCCGCGCCACCTCGCACTAAACCAATCCCCGCCCACAGGTTGGGGCTAATCTCTAATGCTTCCCGGCTACCGTTGTGCAATTGCCCCATACGGCGTTGCCCTTCGGAGTCCATACGAGCATAGGCGTTTTGTGCTCTGGCGATCGCCTCCTCGTCCACATACCGTATGAGTTGATTGGCTGCTTCCCAAGCTTGGCTCTCGGTTTCACGCACAATCACGTGCAGGCGAATACCAAACCGCAATTTCCTTCCTTCTTCTTCTGCCAGTCTGCGAACAGAGGCAATCTTTTCGGCAACTTGAGCTGGTGGTTCACCCCAAGTCAGGTAGACATCGACGTGTTTGGCTGCAATGCGCTGGGCTATAGGAGAGGAACCACCAAACCACAACGGTGGATAAGGCTTCTGGATAGGCTGAAAGAGTATTTTGCCTTCTTGGATGTCCAGATAGTCACCCTTGAAGTTAGCCACTTCACCAGCAGCTATCTGCCGCCATACTGTCAAAAACTCATCCGTCAATTTGTAGCGATCGTCATGACTCAGGTGCAAGCCATCTCCCGCCAATTCCACCGGATCGCCACCAGTGACTACATTAATCAACAAACGTCCATTGGATATGCGGTCAAACGTTGCTGCCATTCTTGCTGCCACCCCTGGTGACATCAACCCCGGACGGATCGCCACCAGAAACCGCATCTGACTGGTATGAGTGACTAGGGTTGACGCCAAAACCCAAGCATCTTCACAAGAACGACCCGTAGGAAGCAATGCCCCCGTGAAGCCCAAGTGATCTACTGCTTGTGCAATTTGGCGCAGGTAAGAAAAGCTAACTGACCGTCCGCCTACGGAAGTGCCCAGATAGCGCCCATCACCGTGAGTTGGGATAAACCAAAGAAGATGCATGATGCCTATTTAAAGTAGCTGCAAAATGCCTATTATACTACTGCAAATTGACCGATTAACCGTAATTAATTGCCACATTAACTTAAGAGTATTGCACAGCCTCCTAAGTAAGGCAAGACTTTTTGAGAAAAAAATACGGTTCTTATATCAGTTTAAAGTAGTTTTTTCCAATGGTTATGAGCGAAGGGTTTGTAACTCTTGGCTGAAGTTCCTGGCTGTTGTGAGAACTTATCTGATATCATGTCCGCTCAATGACCCACAAATCCTGGAAAACCCCACCCCAATGAGTGGCTACGCCAAAGTTCCCCTCCCCGCAAGCGGGGAGGGGTTAGGGGTGGGGTTCTGTAATTTGCTGGACATTATATGATTCCTGCATAAGTTAACTTTGGTTTCATCTATATGATCATGTATAAGTATCAGTAAAAAATTTCATTCTCCTGACTGTTTTTAAAATACATATTTTATTAAATTTGTCAATATATTAAGCCCTAACACTTTATCCCTACTCGCTAATGAGTGAAAACACGCGTGTCAAAACAATTTTGCTCTTGGCGGCGAATCCAAGACAAACTTCTCAGTTGCGACTGGATGAAGAGGTACGGGAAATTGATGAGGGATTGCGACGCGCAAACAAGCGGGAGCAGTTTAAATTAGAGCAGAAATGGGCAGTGCGATCGCGCGATTTTTACCGAGCAATCTTGGACACTCAGCCCCAGATTGTACACTTCTGCGGACATGGTGCTCTTGAAGATGGCATTGTGCTGGAGGATGACACGGGGCAAATAGCGTTTGTGCGGGCAGATGCCCTAGCGAGTATGTTTAAGCTATTTGCCAAAAAAGGGGTTGAATGTGTTCTGCTGAACGCTAGTTACTCAGAAGTGCAAGCAGAAGCGATTAGCCAACACATTGAGTATGTGATTGGTATGAATCGGAAAATAGGAGATAAAGCGGCGATTAATTTTGCTGTAGCGTTTTACGATGCTTTAGCCGCTGGCGAAGAGATGGAGTTTGCTTATGAGTTGGGTTGTTCTCAGCTTATTGGCTTGAAGGAACACGAAACTCCTGTACTTAAAAGAAAATTGCTGAATCATCCCGTTGCAGAAAAGACAACGCGCCAACGCATCTTTATTAGTTATAAGCGCGATGTTGAGCCAGATCAACCAGTCGCTTTAGAAGTTTTTCAAGCACTGTCGCAGCAGCACAAAGTTTTTATCGACCAGACGATGTTGGTTGGTACGCGCTGGGCTGAACGCATTGAAGGGGAAATTCGCCAAGCTGATTTTCTCATCGTTTTTCTTTCGTCTCGCTCAGTTTACAGCGAGATGGTAGAGCAAGAAATCAAGATGGCGCACGAGATGGCGCAAGTGCAGGGAGGACATCCTGTTATTCTCCCGGTGCGTTTGGGGTATCGCGAACCGTTTCAGTATCCTTTGAATCGTTACCTCAACGATATTAACTGGGCTTTCTGGCAAAGTGAAGAGGATACACCGCGCCTGATAGCAGAGTTGACACAAGCTATCTCAGGTGGTGAGTTGCCTTTTGATGCGGCGCAAGCTAAAGCTGCTTTACTTGAGACGAGTGAACCTTCACCGTTACCTCGACCTTTTGCTTCAGCACAGCCAGTGGCGTTGGAAATGCCAGAAGGAACGATGGACACTCAATCTGCATTTTATGTGGAACGTCCATCGGATGCCATTGCAATCAGGACAATTGCACAGCGGGGAGTCACCATTGCGATTAAAGGACCGAGACAAGTTGGCAAGAGTTCGCTGTTGATTCGTGCAATTGAAGCTGCGGTGAATGCAGGTAAGCGGGTTGCTTTTTTGGATTTCCAACTTTTTGACAAAGCCGCCTTAACAAATGCTGAACTCTTCTTTAAGCGATTTTGCAGGTGGCTGACTTATGAGTTGGACATGGAAGACCGAGTTGAGGAATATTGGAAGACGCCACTGGGGAACAACCTCTGTTCCACCAGCTACGTTCAACGCTACATTTTAAAAGAGCTGGGCAAACCCTTAGTTTTGGCAATTGATGAGGTAGACAAGGTTTTTGACGCCGACTTCCGCAATGATTTCTTTGGGATGTTGCGGAGTTGGCACAATAAGCGCGCCACGACACCCATTTGGAAGCAGCTGGATTTGACGCTGGTGACTTCCACCGAACCTTATCAACTGATTGACGATCTTAACCAATCACCTTTTAATGTTGGGCAGGTGATTGAATTACAAGATTTTACACCAGAACAAGTGGCTGACCTTAATCACCGTCACGGTTCACCCCTCAACTCCAGTCAGGAACGGCAATTGATAGTTTTGTTGGGTGAACATCCTTACTTAGTACGTCGGGCGCTTTACTTAGTCGCCAGTCAGCAACTTTCTACAGCTGAGTTATTTGCCAATGCAACTGCTGACAATGGTCCCTTTGGGGATCATCTGCGTCGGCATCTCTCGCTGCTGCATGATAAAACAGAACTGATCCGAAGTCTGCTGCAAATCATTCGTCAGAACACCTGCGAAGATAAGCGCGTCTTCTGGCGGCTGCGGGGTGCGGGTTTGGTACGCGAGGAAGGACGGACAGTTTTGCCACGCTGTCAGCTTTACGCCGAGTATTTCCGGGAGAACTTGCGTGAGTAACCCAAGCATCTACACAGTTGGTGGGACTGTGCAAGCCAACCAGAATGGCATTTACATTCCCCGCAAAGCGGATGAGGAATTGCTGGCGCTGTGTCGGGAACACAAGTTTGCTTATATCCTCACCTCACGCCAAATGGGCAAGTCGAGTTTAATGGTGCGGACTGTTGAACAACTGGCAGAAGAAGGGATTCAGTCAGTTGTGATTGATTTGACGCAGGTGGGCGTGCAGGTGACTGCTGAACAGTGGTATCTAGGGTTACTCACAATTATTGAAGGAACCTTGATGCTAGATACAGATGTGGTGCAGTGGTGGCAGGAAAATTCACATTTAGGCTTTACTCAGCGATTAACTTTATTTTTTCAGGATATATTACTGAAAGAAGTTACCTCACCTGTCGTGATTTTTGTTGATGAAATTGATACGACTCTCAACCTAGATTTTACTGATGATTTTTTTGCTGCTATTCGTTACCTCTATGTGGCTCGCGCTTTAGATGCAGAGTTTCAGCGTCTTTCCTTTGTCCTGATTGGTGTGGCGACTCCGGGGGATTTGATACGTGACCCTAAGCGTACACCGTTTAATATTGGTCAGCGCGTTGACTTGACAGATTTCACCTTTGAAGAAGCGAAACCCCTCGGTGAGGGACTAGGACTGGCAACGAATGAAGTGCAACAGGTGCTGAGGTGGATGCTGGAGTGGACGGGCGGACATCCATATTTATCACAACGGCTTTGTTGCATTGTTAGCCAAGAGAATAAGAAAAGTTGGTCAAAAGCTGATGTTGCTCGTGTGGTAAGCAGCACTTTCTTGGGTGCAATGAGCGAGCAAGATAATAACTTGCAGTTCGTCCGTGATATGCTCACCAAACGCGCACCAGATAAAGAAGGTGTTTTGAGTGTTTATCGAGAAATTCGCCGGGGTAAGTCGATTCTGGATGAGGAACAGTCAATAGTTAAATCGCACCTCAAGCTTTCGGGTGTGGTGCGGCGTGAGAATGCTGTTTTGAAAGTGCGGAATCGAATTTATCAGCAAGTGTTTGATTTAAAGTGGGTGAACAAACATTTGCCGTTGAATTTACGGGATACTTGGGAGCAGCTGAAGCCAGCGCTTCCTGTGATTGGAGGGCTGACAGGAGTTGTGGTGTTACTAATGGGGCTAGTATTGTACACTAACTACCAACTTCTGCGTGTTGAAAACCTCAACTCGGAAATTCTCACGCAAAGTCTCAATTCTGAAAACCTGTTTGTCTCACATTTAAATCTTGAGGCTTTAGTAGAAAGTTTGAAGTTAGGCAAACGAGTCAAACTTCCAGACAAGGATATAGAACCAGGTAACCGCATGAAAGCAGTCGCTACTTTCCAACACGTTGTTTATGGGATAAGGGAACGCAACCGACTGGAAGGGGATAGCAGTTATGTCACGAGCGTGGCTTTCAGTCCGGATGGCAAAACGATTGCTTCTGGCAGTGATGACAACACGGTACGGTTGTGGAATCTCAACGGGCAGCAACTCAAAACCCTGAG
The DNA here is from genome assembly GCF_963872035.1 of Scytonema sp. HK-05. Taxonomy (NCBI): domain Bacteria; kingdom Bacillati; phylum Cyanobacteriota; class Cyanophyceae; order Nostocales; family Scytonemataceae; genus Scytonema; species Scytonema sp. HK-05. The sequence continues at coordinate 617 of NZ_CAWMYC010000113.1, read as the reverse complement.
TAAGCATAGCAGTTCTGTCACGAGCGTGGCTTTCAGTCCGGATGGCAAAACGATTGCTTCTGGCAGTGATGACAACACGGTACGGTTGTGGAATCTCAAGGGGGAGCACCTCAAAACCCTAAGTGGGCATAGCAGTTCTGTCACGAGCGTGGCTTTCAGTCCGGATGGCAAAACGATTGCTTCTGGCAGTGATGACAAGACGGTACGGTTGTGGAATCTCAACGGGCAGCAACTCAAAACCCTGAGTGAGCATAGCAGTTCTGTCAGGAGTGTGGCTTTCAGTCCGGATGGCAAGACAATTGCCACTGGCAGTGATGACAACACGGTACGGTTGTGGAATCTCAAGGGGGAGCACCTCAAAACCCTAAGTGGGCATAGCAGTTCTGTCACGAGCGTGGCTTTCAGTCCGGATGGCAAGACAATTGCCACTGGCAGTGTTGACAAGACGGTACGGCTGTGGAATCTCAACGGGAAGCAACTCAAAACCCTGAGTGGGCATAGCAGTTCTGTCATGAGCGTGGCTTTCAGTCCGGATGGCAAGACAATTGCCACTGGCAGTTTAGACAAGACGGTACGGTTGTGGAATCTCAACGGGCAGCAACTCAAAACCCTGAGTG
>NZ_CAWMYC010000112.1:33358-81478 GCF_963872035.1 Scytonema sp. HK-05 | reverse complement strand
ACAGAAGTCCAAGCCACTAATCCTCCGCAAACCCCCCAAATTACAGAAGTCCAAGCCACTAATCCTCCCGAAAACCCCCAAATTACAGAAGTAACAGAAACTAATCCTCCCGAAAACCCCGAAATTACAATAGATGTTTCACCACAGAACCAATCTCTAAGTCAACCAGAAACAAGTGCAGGTGCAGGGCTTTCTCATAAGGAAATGCAGAGATTAACAGGCGTTCCCATTAACACCATCAGAAGCAAGGCAAGCCTTGGCAAGACCATCACAACTAAAGATGGCGTGACCTACCGCTATGATAAAAATTCCAAGGTGTTGAAATGGGTCAGAATTTAGGGTTCTGTTGCAAAAACTCTTAGCAATCTGTTATACAATTTTACGAAAAGGATGATACCAATCGGTAATGTAGAGACGCGCCATAGCGCGTCTTTACAGAATTTAAATGTATCGCGATTAACGTGAAATGGTATTAGAAGTAAAATTGATGATAATCATGTTGACTTTCAAGCTTACAAATGAATTCCAAATCTTTGCAACAGAACCTTTTTTAGAATCAGGTCATGCTTACTAAACAGCACAGACAACTAGTTAGTTACAAAAAAATTACGATTTATGAACGAACTTACAAATTACCTGTTCTAAAAAATACCAAATTAAAAGCTGTTCAAAAAAAAATCAAAGAACGTCGAAGATTAATTAAAGAAGGCGTTCGGTATCATCAGCTTTGGGGAATAATTAAGCGAAAAGAAGAAAATAGTCAGGAGAAAATTTTTCAAGAAAGCCAATTATTAATAAAAGATTATACCCACCTTATTGATTTTCTAGAAAATTATAAGGATAGTTATCAAAGCTTTTTGCTGAAGCTGACTGATGATTTTAAAAAGTTGTTTATACAAAAATACATTGAAATAAAAAGCTTGGACAATGAAAGAAAAAAACTTGAAATTAAAAATGATAAAAATCAAAAAATACTTGATGAATTAAAATGGGAAAAACAAGAAAATTTTAAAGCAATTTTACTATTGAGTAATGCTTGTTTTTTAATGTTAGAAAAAATAAAATTGCTTAGTGAAGGACTGAAAACGCTGGCAGAAGATACCAAAAATCAAAAGAAAATTGTCCAGCAAGTAGCCAAAGATTTGGAAGTTTATCAAGAAATTTACGAATATCAAAGAAAAGCCTATAAAATTCGTCAAGAAATAGTAGAAATAGCAGAAACTGCAATTAATTTTGAAAAAAATTTGCACGATTACTTTAATCCGTTTCAATCGTTAATAGATGAAGTAGTCAAAGTAGATGAGGATTTTTACTCAACTGTCGGAGAAATTAAAAATTTAGCGGATAATATTTTCAAGTCTCAGTCAAATTTATTAATTCCCAAAGAAACTGACGGAGTTTCTGAAACTTTTCTAGACTTTATGGTATCAAGTTATGAAAAGAAAGAAAGATTAAAAGATGCGTTGATTCAATGTCAATTATTAGATTGGCAAATGCATAATTTTGATTTAGCGAATAATCCCTTTTTTTTAGACAAAGAGATTGACTCAATATCTAACTATATCTCCAAGCAACTTATCGAGCAAAGAAAAGAGATAGGGATAGTAGAAACAAATTTTGTCTCTATAACGCCTCTCGCTCCTGTTCAAGAAACCGGATTGATAAAACTGACTAATGACGATGCGACTGACAATGCTACTTTAACAAAAGAAGTTAAAAAGACAAATAACATCGATTATACCAAACTGCGGGAACTCCTCGCCCAGCATAAGTGGAAAGAAGCTGACATTGAAACCACTAAATTAATGCTAAAAGTCATAGGTAAGAGCTATTGGAATGAAGTTTATAAGGAAGATATTGATAACTTTTCTTGTAAAGACTTTCAAATTATTGATAAATTATGGCAAGAATACAGTCATGGTTATTTTGGCTTCAGTGTTCAGCAAAGTATTTGGAGCGAAATGGGTAGCCAAGTAGACTATGAAACAGAAAAGAGACTCGGCGATCGCCTTGGTTGGCGAAAACAGGGAAACTGGTTAGATTATGATCAACTCACTTTTGAATTATCCCTCACAACACCGATAGGACATCTACCCGCGCAATGGTTGCACTATGACCAAGATACCTTTGACTTATCCCCATCATCTGCAGAACACCTTTCAATGGGAGCCTGGCGGGTGGGATCTTGGTTAGTTTGGCAGATGCACTTATTCTTTTCTCGTGTAAAAATTTGTAACGAAACTTTCCTATGCGTTAATCCCACATTTCTTAATAATAACGAAAAGTAAAGTCAAAGCTAATTTGAGGATAGACATGAGTAACACTAAACTTTCTGATATAGAAATAGAAATTTTACTTTTTGGAAAATGGCGTTATGATACGTCTTCAGAAAAAATAACTATTCAATTTAAAGATGATATGACTTATGAGCAAACCAGAATTCAAACATTTATTTTCTCTAAACCTAAGGAACTTATAACAGGTAATAAATTTACTGGTGTATGGTATATAACTGAAAGAACACTGTATTTAAATCTTAAAACTGTTCCAAAATCCTTTTTGAATTTGAGGATCCCGCTAGCTTTTAATATTTCTATTGCAGATATGATAGCTACTTTAGGTTCTATATTTCTAGCAGAAAAGTATCAAGTCATTGACATTAATAGCTCTAAATTTATAATAATGGATAAAGAGCAATCAATTATTGGCACAAAAATAAAATAATAATATCCCCTAATTTTAATGATGTTGTTGGTCAATTCGTGTGGGGTGATACCCCTGATAAACTCGTTTCCAGCCTGAGGCTGGAAATGCCAGCGAAGAGGCTCTGCCTCTAAGTACCGGAGGCCGAGCCTCCTAGTAGTGCATTCCCTGGCTCAGCCAGGGAACGAGAAACTTAGGGGGTGTGGCTCCTCATTTATTCGCCAACAACATCTTTTAATTATGGGGATTCTCTTTTTACTTTTTACTTTTCTCTTTTTACTTTTTAATGCTAGGTTAGCTGGCAACCCAAACTTGGCTCTCAAGTCTTCGTAAACAATGCCCTGAATTGTCAGCCTACTTGTTATTTCTGGCTTGATTACTTGGTTAGTCTAATTACAAGTTTCCGCAAAAGCATAAAGAACTACTTCGAGTTTTTCCGACTGCAATGGTGTGGAGTTGAGTTTACTTTCCTAGCGTCAGCACTTGTTGCATGAATTCGACCTACTCACAATGTGAGTATAATTATAGACTACAATCCCTCGTTGTGTTTTTCCGGAGATTGTTAAAAACGAGCGCTATCTCCACTTCCTTTGTTAATCGTAGATTAACATAGGTCGGAAGACGTTTCGTTTTTAACCCGCAATTCCTCAAGGGCACCGAATCAAAGATTAAGTAAGTCGGCGCAAATAATCATCACTGGTTTGTAGTAGCGCTTTAGCGCTGTTCGCGCAGCGTGGCGTCAGCCATAGCGCTACTACGAGCCAAATACAGAGATTTTACTTTTCTTTACATAGTTTGGTTTTTCCACGCTGACTTACTTACGGTGTGAGCCCCCTTGTGGAAATAGGTGAAGTTTTTACAAACGCTCGGCGATCGCTAACTAAGATTTTTTCACTTTCAACACGTCGGCAAAAGAGATAGTGCTTTTTCTTATACCAGAAGAATTAAATGTACTGTATAAAGCAATACGGTTCAGATAAGACCAGAATCTTTATCAGGAACACAATGTAGAGTTCTCGGATGGCGCGTCTTTACACACATTATTTTTTACACATCAACCTTAACTGAACCGTATTGCTGTATGAAGCTGTAGCCAATAACCTTTGTACCCACCGCTCATAGCACAATTGCCTGCTGGTATTACAACAGCTCACCCTACTGCCTCCAGTTCTCTTTGTCAATTCGCTATCAACTTGTAGCAAGCTGTACTTAGTGTCATTTTTTTTTGGAGTGATTAGAATTGGAATAACGAAGAATAGGAAATTATAGCGATTCTCATTTGAATCACATCTACCACCAGGAATAATGTAGAGACGTAGCATACTATGTCTCTACAGCCGTGTATTGCCTACTACCGAAAAGCCCACTACCTACAAAGTTGTCGTAAATCACGAACAACAGTATTCAATTTGGTTTGCCGACCGGGAAAACGCTCTCGGTTGGACAGATGCTGGTAAAACCGGGACAAAGTCAGAATGCCTGGGTTACATCAAGGAAGTATGGACTGAGATGAGACCACTTAGCTTGCGTCACCAAATGGAACAATCGGCACAATCAAACTAAGTATTAAATTTAACTTCAGATAAATGAAAAAGAATAATATTGAAGATATTTATCAACTATCCCCAGTGCAGCAGGGAATGCTCTTCCACACCCTTTATGCTCCCGATTCTGGAGTGTATTGTCAGCAATTTAGTTGTACTTTTACAGGCAAACTGGATGTTGACGCATTCACTGCAGCATGGCACCAAGTGGTAGCGCGGCATGTGGTCTTGCGAACTGCTTTCATTTGGGAACGCCAAGATGTGCCACTACAGGTAGTGTACCGACAGGTGAAACTACCTGTAGAAATTTATTCTTGGACTGGGCTATCTGCGGATGAGCAGCAACAGCAACTACAAGTGTTTCTTGAGTCCGATCACCATCGTGGCTTTGAACTGTCCAAGGCACCATTGATGCGCCTAGCTGTCATTCAAATGTCAGATGATGCCTACCGATTTGTGTGGAGTTATCACCACATACTTCTAGATGGGTGGTCACTGCCGTTAGTGTTTAAGGAAGTACTGGACTATTACGAAGCAAAGTCTTTGGGGCAACAGTTACAACTGCAACCGAGTTGTTCCTACCGCGAGTACATTGCTTGGTTACAGAAGCAGAAGTTGACAGAAGCCTGCCAATTTTGGCGGCAAACACTCTTAGGTGTGACAGCACCAACACCGCTCGTAATTGATAAAGCACACCACAGCAATCAAGTGCAACAAAGCTATAGCGAGGAGATTCTTCTGCTATCAAGTGAAGCAACAACAGCCCTGGTGAAGCGTGCAAGGAAATATCAACTGACGTTAAACACCTTAGTACAAGCAGCTTGGGCAATACTACTCTGGCGATACAGTGGCGAAACCGACGTGGTTTTCGGCGTGACTGTCTCAGGTCGTACAGCTGCCATAACAGATGTAGAGTCGATAGTTGGGCTATTTATCAATACCCTGCCGATGCGGGTAACACTTTTGGGTGAGGACACAGTTCTAGCTATTCTCAAGCAAATACACAAGCAACAGGTGGAAATGAGTACTTACGAGTACACGCCACTGGTAGAAATTCAGCGGATGAGTGATGTGCCGCAAGGGCTGCCATTGTTTGAAAGCATCGTGGTGTTTGAGAATTATCCGGTAGATGCGGCTTTAGAACAGCACTCAAGGAAGTTGCACATCAGTGATGTTCGTACCATAGAGAAAACCAACTATCCACTCACACTCATCGCTCAGCCGGGTGTGCAATTGTCGTTGCGCTTCATGTACAATAGTCAGCGCTTTGATACTGCTGCGATCGCTCGCATGGCAGATCATTTTCAAACCCTCTTAGAAGGGATTATTGCCAATCCTTCACGACAGCTATCAGATATACCACTACTGAGTGCCGCCGAACAAAATCAAATATTGGTGGAATGGAACAACACGCAAGCAGATTATCCGAAACAATTGTGTCTGCATTCCTTGTTTGAGGAACAGGTTCAGAAGACGCCGGATGCGGTAGCGGTGGTGTTTGAAGATGTAGAGACGCGCCATGGCGCGTCTCTTACCTACCGGGAGCTTAACACAAAAGCGAATCAACTAGCGCACCACCTACAGAGATTAGGTGTGGAACCAGAAGTGTTGGTCGGTCTGTGCGTAGAACGCTCGTTGGATATGGTTGTGGCATTGCTGGGTATTCTTAAGGCGGGTGGAGCGTATATGCCGTTAGATCCGGCACACCCGTGCGATCGCTTGGCATTTATGCTAGAAGACGCTTCTGTACCAGTGCTGCTAACCCAAGAGCGGTTGGTAGCAACATTGCCCGAACATAAAGCTAAGGTAGTATGCTTGGATGCCGACTGGCAAGAGATTGCTCAAGAAAGCGAAAGCAATTTCCAAAGCAAAGTAACACCCGAACACTTGGCTTACGTAATTTACACTTCGGGATCGACTGGCAAACCAAAAGGAGTTCAAATTCTGCATGGTGCTTTGGTTAACTTCTTAAATGCCATGCATTTAACTCTAGGGCTGAGCCAGAAAGATATCCTTCTATCAGTCACTACATTATCTTTTGATATTGCCGCACTGGAATTGTACCTACCGTTGATTGTAGGCGCAAGTTTAGTTGTAGTCAGCCGCGAAGTTGCCACTGATGGAACCGAGTTGTTAAAGCGTCTGTCATCCTCTGGTGCTACAGTCATGCAAGCCACTCCAGCTACTTGGCAACTGCTTTTAGCATCAGGATGGCACGACAGTAGGCAATTGAAAATTCTCTGCGGTGGTGAAGCACTCAAGCGCGAACTCGCCAATCAGTTGCTTGAACGGTGTACTGAACTGTGGAACCTATACGGTCCTACAGAAACCACCATTTGGTCAGCAGCCCACAAGGTAGAGACTCTCAACAGCGCTTCTTGCGCTGACGGCATCATCTCTATCGGTCGCCCAATTGCCAACACGCAATTTTACATTTTAGACAAACACCAAAAGCCAGTTCCTGTAGGAGTTCCTGGAGAACTACATATCGGCGGTGTATCCTTAGCTCGTGGTTATCTCAACCAACCAGAACTTACATCTGAAAAGTTCATTCTCAACCCTTTTAGCAACGAGCCTGGGGCACGCTTGTATAAAACTGGGGACTTGGTTCGCTACAACAGCGATGGCAATCTGGAATACCTGAGACGGATTGACGAACAAGTGAAAATACGGGGCTTCCGAATTGAACTGGGAGAAATTGAGGCGGTACTGAGTCAATACCCAAACGTGCGAGAAACCGTTGTGACCGTAGGAGTTGATGTTTCACAGGATAAGTGCTTAGTGGCTTACTTAGTTGTGAAACAACAGCCTTCCCCCAAAATTAGTGACCTCCGCCACTACCTCAAGCAGAAGTTGCCCGAGTACATGGTTCCTGCTGCCTTTGTCTTCTTGGATGCCATGCCATTAACACCCCACGGCAAGATAGACCGTCGCGCTTTGCCTGCACCGGATACATCTAGTTTCAGTCGTTCCAACTTTGTCGCACCCCGTAACCCCATAGAAGAGGTCTTAGCCGTTATCTGGGCAAAAGTTCTGGGTACTGAACACATAGGCATTCACGATAACTTCTTTGAGCTTGGGGGGCATTCCTTACTAGCAACACAAGTGATTTCTCGGATGCGCCAAGCTTTCAATGTAGAAATTCCGCTACAGTTGCTGTTTGAGACACCGACTATTGCTGATTTAGCAAGTGCGATCGCTGTAAAGCGGGCGCTTTGCGCCATCGCCTACGGCGGGGCGCAGCCCATCGCTTCGTTAAGCAACGCTTATGCACTTAGTAAGAGTCAGGGTATGGAAGAACTAAAGACCATTCCCCGAGTTGCCAACCGAGACTCAGCGCCTCTATCGTTTGCCCAGCAGCGATTGTGGTTTTTTGAGCAACTTGAGTCAAATAGTGCGGCTTATCATATTCCTCTCTTGTTGCGGTTGCAAGGTCATCTCAAGGTAGATGTCCTGCAACAGTCATTAGATGCAATTGTCGCTCATCATGAAATTCTGCGAACCAACTTGATTGCATCGGATGGCGCGAACGTGCAGATAATTCGTGAACCTCGCCCAGTAGAACTCAAGCTCATCGACTTACAAACTTATCCAAAAACCGAACAACACAAGGTTTTACAACATCATCTCCATCAGGAGATGCAACGCCATTTCAACCTAGTTGAGGACTTAATGCTGCGTGGGTGCTTGCTGCAACTCTCTGCACAAGAGCATATCCTGCTACTGGTCATGCACCATATTGCTTCGGATGGTTGGTCTATCAAAATTTTAGGCGAGCAGTTGACAAATTTGTATCAAGCATTCACCAATGGTTTGCCTAACCCTCTGCCAAAGTTACCCATTCAGTATGCTGATTATGCAGTTTGGCAACGCCAGTGGTTCTCTGGTCAGATACTTGAAAACCAACTCAACTATTGGAAACAGCAGTTGAAAGGTGTAAGCCCAGTGCTGGAGTTACCTACCGATAGACCCCGACCATTGGTGCAGTCTTATCGAGGTGCAAGATATGATTTTTTCGTCCCCCAAAGCTTATCGCAAGCACTTTCTGCACTCTCACGTCAAGAAGGTGTGACTTTGTTCATGACATTGCTTGCAGCGTTTGAGATCCTACTCTACCGCTATAGCGGACAAGATGACATTTTAATTGGTTCGCCCATTGCAGGCAGAAATCGCGTTGAAATCGAAGACTTAATCGGATTTTTTGTCAATACTTTGGTAGTCCGTGGCGATTTGTCGGGCAATCCCAGCTTCCGGGAACTTTTGCAACGGGTCAGATCTGTAGCACTGTCGGCTTACACTCACCAAGACTTGCCGTTTGAAAAGCTCGTGGAAGAACTGCAACCTGAGCGTTCTTTGTCCTATCATCCTCTGTTTCAGGTGATGTTTGTGTTGGAGAATTTACCAGCACAAACATTGGAGTTACCAGGATTAAGCATCACGCCGATGGATGTGAATGCTGTGACATCGAAATTTGATTTGAGTTTATTACTTACACATACAGAACAAGGATTGCGTGGAACATGGGAATATAGCACTGATTTGTTTGATGCTGGCACGATCAGCCGTATGAGCAGACATTTCCAGACATTGTTGGCGGGGCTTGTTGATAATCCACAACAGCGCATTTGTGAACTACCACTGCTTACTGATGCTGAAAAAGAACAGATACTAGTGAAGTGGAACAATACTCAGACAGAGTATCCTAATGATAAGTGTATCCATCAATTATTTGAAGAACAAGTAGAGCAAACACCCGATGCTGTTGCAGTCGTCTATGAAGACCAAAAGCTGACTTACCGGGAGTTGAATGCACGTGCAAACAAATTAGCTCACCACTTGCAAAACTTGGGAGTGAAACCAGAGATGCTAGTAGGTATTAGCATGGAGCGTTCTTACGAGTTGGTAGTGGGTAGCTTGGCTATTCTTAAGGCTGGTGGCGCATATGTCCCCTTAGACCCAACTTACCCCAAGGAACGTCTGTGCTTGATGCTAGAAGATGCACAACCACAACTGCTGTTAACCCAACAGCACTTGCTCGAACAATTACCTTCTAATGGGAGAAAAGTGGTTTGTATCGACTCAGACTGGGAGGCGATAGCGAGAGAAAACGCGACAAACCTTGCTTGTCAGCTCAAGGCTGGTGATTTGGCATACATAATTTATACCTCTGGTTCTACAGGTCAACCAAAGGGAGTTGCTGTCCCCCATCAAGCAATTAGCCGGCTCTTGTTCAATACCAACTACATCAATATAGAACCAAGCGATCGCGTTGCTCAAGTTTCAAATATATCTTTTGACGCTGCCACTTTCGAGATTTGGGGAGCACTTGTTCATGGAGCACAGCTCATTGTCATTACTGAAGATATCGCTCTGTCACCTGATGAATTTGTCACAAAGCTGCAACAGCAAGAAATTAGTACAATGTTCCTGACAACAGCCTTGTTCAATCAGTTAGCAAGCGTTGTCCCTGATGCTTTCAAAAATATACGTCACCTTTTATTTGGTGGCGAAGCTGCCGATGTTCATAGCGTCAAAGCGATTCTGAAAAACGGTTTACCCCAACGACTACTGCACGTCTATGGACCGACAGAGTGTACAACTTTTTCGACTTGGTACTTAATTCAAGATATACCCGAAGAAGCAACAACAATCCCGATTGGTCGTCCGATTGCCAACACGCAAACTTACATTCTTGACCGCTATCTCCAACCCGTACCCATTGGTGTCGTGGGTGAATTGTACATTGGTGGTTCTGGTTTAGCTAAAGGATACCTCAACCGTCCAGAATTGACAGCTGAAAGATTCATTCGCAATCCTTTTAGTCGTGAACAGCAAGCGCGTCTGTATAAAACTGGGGATTTAGTGCGCTATTTGCCAGATGGGAACATTGAGTTTGTTGGGCGTATCGATAATCAAGTCAAAATCAGGGGTTTCCGTATAGAGTTGGGAGAAATAGAGGCAGTACTCAGCCAACATCCTGCTATACAATATGCGGCAGTCATTGTTCGTCAAGATACTCCTAGCGACAAACGTTTAATAGCCTACGTTGTTCCAAATCAAAACCAAGCAACTACAGTCAGTGACTTGCGTCACTTCTTGAAGCAAAAGTTGCCTAATTATATGATTCCAGCAGCGTTTGTAATGCTTGAGGCGTTGCCTTTGACTGCCAACGGCAAAGTTGATCGTCAAGCTTTACCAGCACCCGAGAAAGTAAAACAAGAGTTAGAAGCAACTTTTGTCGCTCCCCGTAATGAGTTAGAACGCCAGCTAACAGCAATTTGGGAAGATATTTTAAGTGTCAAACCGATTAGTGTTAGGGATAACTTCTTTGACCTAGGAGGTCATTCCTTGCTTGCGGTGAGTTTGTTCGCGCAAATAAAGCAGAAATTCGGCAAAAAATTGCCTCTTGCTACCCTTTTCACTTCAGCTACGGTGGAAGGTCTTGCCCAAATGCTTTCTATACAGGAAAAAATACCTGATAACGAAGTTTTAGCAGTATCACACCAAGACAAGCAAGCCACTTGTTTGTGCCTCGTACCCATTCAAGCTCTCGGTTCTAAGCCACCTTTCTTCTGCATTCATCCAGCTAATGGAGATGTTTTATGTTATAGACCTTTAGCACTGCATCTAGGAACCGATCAACCATTTTACGGGCTAAAATCACAAGGACTTGATGGAACACAGCCTCCTTTAACCCAGATTGAAGACATGGCAGCGCTTTACATCAAAGAAATTCAGACGATTCAACCGATTGGTCCTTATTTTATCGGTGGGTTCTCCGTAGGAGGTGTTATTGCTTATGAAATGGCGCAACAGCTTCGTAGACAAGGTCAGGAAGTAGGTCTTATCGCAATGTTAGATAGCAGTGTTCCGGGTTCTACAAAGCGATCGCCATTTAGGGAACGATTTTTTATACACATAAAAAATTTTTTCCAATTTGGACCCGACTACCTCAGTAAAAAACTTGTGAACTGGAGCAAGTGGGGCAAATTCTATATTACAGAGAAATACACCAGTTTTTTGGGAAGAACCCTACCTTTACCTGAGACTGACAACTACATGTTTATTCTTCACCAGCAGGCTTGGGAAACGTATACTTTCCAACCTTACCCTGGTCGAATCATCCTCTTCCGAACTGACGATAACTCTCGAGACACACAAGAAGCATATGTTGGCTTTCAAACCGATCCGCTATTAGGTTGGGGCAATCTAATTACTGGAGAAATAGACCTCCATAACATTCCCTGCGGTCACTCTACCATTTTAGGGGAACCCCATGTAAGGGTGGTAGCAGAGAAATTGAAAGATTGCTTGGAGAAGGCTTATAAGGAGGCTCTAATGATATAAGACGAAATTGTAATTGTACAAAGAGGCAATGGCAAGTGATATCATGTTCGGCTAATTAGTTATAATTCCCACGTTAACTGCACCCCACCCCTTTATCCCCTCCCCCTTCGGGTTCGCCAGTCGCCTACGGCGGGAAACCCGCCTGCAGCGCTGGACTCACCGCATGCGGGGAACTCGGGGTCCCCTCTGGGGATTAGGGGCAGGGAGCCTAAGCGCAGATGATTGCGGGGTGGGGTTCTCCAGGAATGATAAGTAATCTACCGAACCTGATATGAGACCGGAACCCTACACTGTACTGCTTGCAGTACAGTGTAGCTACTTCACTTAATGTAAGTGTCCATTTTGCGACGAAAAGGATTTGTCTTTTGACAAACCATGACTACGCAAAACTTCTAACTGCTGAGACATGAGCTGTAGCTGTTGTGTGATAATTTTTTCTACCAATGCTTTAGATGGTATCCCTCCCCCATTGCCATGAACTGACGCAACAGGTTTAGAACCATTGGTGGTATTCACATTGACGACATTGTCAACCGTATTTTGCGATTCAATCCAGTAACGTTTTCTTTGGAACGCATAGGTAGGAAGTGGCAGTAGCTGACGCGAATCATCGCCTTCAAATCTTGTCCAGTCAATATCTACTCCTTGCAGATACAATAGTGATAAACTTTCCAGCAATGTTTGCCAATTATCGGACTTTGCAGTCAAAGAAGGTAACCAAACAGCATTTTCTACTTGCTGGCAGCGTTTGCCCAGACTACAGAGAACTGGCTTGGAACCAATTTCTATAAATAATTCGTAACCCTCTGCCAACAAGGTATTCAACCCTGCCATAAATTTTACAGCTTCACGGGTGTGGCATCGCCAATATTTGGCATCGGGTACAACTCCTGAAGGCAGCCAAGTTCCAGTAACATTGGAAATTAAAGGAATGCGCGGTGCTTGGAATTGTACTCCACTTGTGGTTTGCTCAAAAGCATCTAGCATTTCGTCCATCAAAGGAGAGTGGAAGGCGTGAGATACTTTTAAGCGTCGAGTCTCAATTCCTTGGACTTCGAGTTTAGCGATGACTGCCTCAACTCCGGCAATGGTACCAGAGATGGTGATATTATCAGGAGCGTTAACTGCAGAGATGGTAACTTCTTGGCTGTAAGATTCAATCGCCGCTTGCACTTGAGCCTCATTGCCAAATACCGCAGCCATCGCACCCATTGACTTGATTCCCTGCATCAAGCGCGATCGCTCGGCAACAAGCTTGAGTCCTTCTTCCAGTGTAAAGACTCCAGCTATGCAAGCTGCGACATATTCACCGAAACTGTGACCAATGACGGCTGTTGGTTCTACACCCCAAGACTTCCACAACTGCACCAGAGCGTATTCCACAGCAAATATCGCTGGTTGGGTGTAAGCAGTTTCATCGATGCAGCTACTTTCGGTTTCAGTTTGAGGATACAAAACCGACAGCAGAGGTTTATCTAGATAAGACCGCAAAAATTTATCGCATTGGTCGATGCAAGCGCGGAAAGTCGGTTGAGTTTCATAAAGTTGGCGACCCATATTTACATATTGGGAACCCTGACCTGTAAACAAAAAGGCGATTTTGGGATGCTTTTTACCGCCAATTTTACCGCTTACCAACTGAGACATTTTTTTACCAGCAGCGTAAGCACCAAGTACCATTTGTAATTCCAGGTTAGATTTCGCGATCGCAACTAGGCGATGATCGAAATGCGATCGCCCGGTATTTGCCGTGAAACAAATATCTGGTAATGATGCATCAGGGTTATTACCAAGATAATTCTCATAACGTTGTGCTAAATCGCGCAAAGCATTTTCACTTTTAGCAGATAGCGTGAGAAGATGCACCTGCCGTTCAATTGCTTCTTTACTTTGACTTTTGACTTTTGACTTTTGACTTTCTACGGGTGCTTCTTCTAAAATCACATGAGCATTGGTACCACCAAAACCAAAAGAAGATACACCAGCCAAGCGTTGTTTATTGCCTCTATTCCAAGGCACAACTGTAGTAGGGATGGACAAGTTTGTGCCAGCAAAAGAAATGTGGGGGTTAACTTGTTTGAGGTGCAAATGGGATGGAATTTCCTCGTGATGTAGCGATAGGACAGTTTTAATTAAACCAGCCATTCCTGCTGCTGCTTCCAAATGCCCAATATTGGTTTTGACAGAACCAATAACACAAGGTTGCTCAGACGAACGTCCTTCCATAAGGACTGCTTTGAGGGAGTTTACCTCGATAGGGTCGCCTAAAAAGGTTCCAGTACCATGTGCTTCAACGTAGCTAATTTCACTTGGTGACACACCAGCATTTTGCATTGCTTGGCGAATCACTGCTTGTTGGGCTAGTCCATTGGGTGCTGTGAGTCCGTTGCTGCGTCCGTCTTGGTTAATTGCTGAACCTTTAATAACTGCAAGGATATTATCTCCATCACGTTGAGCATCACAAAGACGTTTGAGAACTACGACACCACAACCTTCTCCCCGTACATAACCATCAGCATCGGCATCAAAAGTTTTACAACGACCATCGCTAGACATCATCCCAGCTTGGGAAAATGTAATAGTTAACTGTGGGGTGAGAATTAAATTTACACCAGCAGCTAAGGCAAGTTCGCATTCTCCCTGACGCAGACTTTGACAAGCCTGGTGAAGTGCAACTAAGGATGAAGAACAAGCTGTGTCTACTGCCCAACTCGGACCACGCAAATCTAACAAATAGGAGATACGGTTAGCGGCGATGCTAAAAGCGTTACCTGTACCTGTATAAGCATCGAATCCAGCAACTTGTTTGGGTAGCAACTGAGAGTAATCAAAATTACTAATCCCAACAAATACACCTGTATTGCTTCCTGCTAACTTATCTGGTGCATAAGCTGCATTTTCGAGTGCTTCCCAGCTAACTTCTAATAATAATCGTTGTTGCGGGTCGAGAGACTCTGCTTCGCGTGGGGAAATTCCAAAAAATTGCGCGTCAAATTTATCTACTTGTTCTAAAAAGCCACCCCAACGAGTATTCATTTTACCTGGTGTAGCGCGGTTTGAGTCATAGAAAGTATTCGCATCCCATCGCTCAGAGGGGACTTCGCTAATCGCATCGACACCACGGCGTAGTAATTGCCAAAAGGCTTCTGGGTTATCAGCGCCTGGGAAACGGCAACCAATACCAACGATCGCAATCGCATTATTTTCTTTTTGTTCTTTTTGTTCTTTTTGTTCTTTTTGTTCTTTTTGTTGCTGCGATACTACCTTTTGTTGTGGGACTCCACCGCCTAAATGTTGTGCTAAAGCTGCGATTGAAGGATAATCATACAACAGAGTTGGTAAAAGTTCGCGTCCCAACCATTCCTGTAATTCTCCCGAAATTCTCACCGCTGCCAAGGAACCCAGACCGTATTGTGCGAGAGGTTCGTTAATATTGATTTCTTGGGAGGAAATTTGCAATTGTTCGGTGACTTTGGTAACTAACCAAGCTGCGATCGCTTCGGTGTTTGCTGTCTCAATTTGGGTTTGTTCTAACTGCGGTGCGGTTGACTCCAAAGTTTCTAATTTACTCTTGTTGTGAGAATCAGCACTCCAAATAGCAACCACGTCGAGAGTACCAGCTTCAAACTCAGCCCGACAGGTACTGCGCCGTACTTTACCAGAAGAAGTTTTCGGTAAACTATTTGTTTTAATCAAAACAATGGCATGAGTCTGCAAATCATGGTGTTCGGCTACGGCTTTACGAATTGCTCCTATCACTTCATCAGCGTTAAACTTGCGGAGATGACTGCGTTCGACTTCTTGGACAATCACCAACTTTTCACCAGTTTTGATTTCAACTGCAAAGGCTGCACCACCACCCGGACGTAGTGCAGGGTGACTATTTTCCACAGTGAATTCAATATCTTGAGGATAATGGTTGCGACCCATGATGATAATTAAATCTTTGAGACGACCAGTGATAAACAACTCACCATCGTGCAAAAAGCCTAAATCCCCAGTCCGCAGAAAAGGACCAGTTTTATTGTCGGCAAGGTACGCATTAAAAATATTTTTTGTTTGTTCAGGGCGATTCCAGTAACCTTGAGCGATACTAGGTCCTGATACCCAAACTTCTCCCACCTGTTCATCTGGACAAGCCAGAAATGATTCGGGGTTGACAATCAGCACTTTTTGGTCAGGGCTACTTTTACCACAACCAACAATCGCTTTGCCACCATCAGAAGCACTAGTATATATGACTTGATTTTGTTCCAAAGCTGTGGGTTCAATATGACGAACAATTGGAGCCTCAGATTTCAAACCCCCAGATACAATTAAAGTTGTTTCCGCCATTCCATAGCAAGGATAGAATGCTGAGTGACGGAAACCGCAAGGAGCAAAAGTTTCGGCAAAACGTTCCATTGTTTCGGCACGTATCGGTTCTGCACCTGTAAACGCAACTTCCCAACGACTTAAATCAAGAGTTGCTAGTTGTTCGGGGGAAATTTGGCGACAAGCAAGGTCATAAGCAAAATTTGGACCTCCACTGGTGGTTGCTTTGTAATTAGAAATCGCCTGCAACCAACGGAAAGGCTTTTGGAGAAAAGCAACTGGTGGCATGAGAATACAAGGTCTACCAAGATACAATGGCTGGAGCAAATTCCCAATTAATCCCATGTCATGGTATAACGGCAACCAACCTACAACAATAGTCTCGTTTGTATGGTCAAAAGCCCTCAAAATCATTTGCTCATTGTGCAATAAATTACCATGACTCACCATCACCCCTTTTGGGGTTCCCGTAGAACCCGAAGTGTACTGGAGAAAAGCCAAAGTATCACTGTTGATATTTGGATGGTGCCAATCTACAGCTATGTCAGTGTTAATATTATCGGTTGTTAACCAGGGTATTGCAGCCAATGTATTATTTTCAGCCAATTGAACCGCCATGGTTGTTAATTCGGATGCTGTAGTCAGTGCTACCACTGCTGAAGCATCTGATACAATCGCCTGTAACCTAGACATTTTTTGATTGCGTCGGGGTGGATAAGCAGGAACCGCGACAAAGCCAGCATATAAACAACCAAAAAAGGCGGCGGTAAATTCTAGTCCAGGTGGATATAGTAACAAAGCCCGCGAACCTGGTACTCCGTGTTGAAGAAGTTGAGTGGCGATCGCCCGTGCTTTTTTATCTAATTCTTGATAACTTAGATTAACGCTTTCTGTTTCTCCATCAAGAAGAAAAGTATAAGCTGTTTGTTCAGTTTGATTTTGCGCTCTGTAGGTTAAAAGTTCTACTAAAGTAGAAAATTTAAGATCATTGTTATTGGTAAAATCGTTTAAATTAGCAATCATTTGATGTTTCCTCAGAAAAGATAAAGTACTTGGCAGAATCTGTTATTAACAGTTATTAAGTATCCGCATTATTAGTTTCATTATTGGCGGAAACACCACACCAATTGGTGGAAGGCGTTAATCCACACCATACGCTTGATAACTGCGGCTGGTACTGTTCACTGGTTTAATATTCCGAAAAGTTGCTTTAAATAATCGCAACTGCGGGATGTATGCAATGGATTTAGTGCGTTCTTGTGTTTAATACCAGTCGTATGCCAAATTTTATGCAGTAAGTAAGCTGGCAAGAGAAAATAAAACTATGTAAAGAAAAGTAAAGCTTGGAAAGTAGCTTGTAGTTAGCGCTTATTACATACCTTTAATTATCTACACCGACCTGCTGTTGGGAAAGTTGCAATAGCTCAGGTTGTACCCGATGAAACATTGCCAACAAGAGAGCGAACACAAGTATTGGGCGATCGCAATTTCCAAATTGATGGAGGTGCAACTCGTGGCAGCAATCTTTTCCACAGTTTCAGCCACTTTTCAGTACCCACAGGCGGTGAAGTCTATTTCAATAATGCAGCGAATATCCAGAATATCTTCAGCCGTGTAACAGGTGGGTCAATTTCTAATATTGATGGATTCATTCGGGCAAACGCGAGAGCGAACCTGTTTTTAATCAATTCCAATGGGATTATTTTTGGTGCCAATGCCCGGTTAAACATCGGCGGCTCATTTTTAGCCAGTACAGCAAATAGCATCAACTTTGCCGATGGCTTTAAGTTTAGCGCCACCAATCCCCAAACTGAACCGGTGTTAACAATCAGTGTTCCTATTGGCTTGCAATTTGGGCAAAATCCCGCAAGTATTGCAGTGCAAGGTACAGGATACAACTTATCTGTTCAGGAGCCACTAACTTTACCAACGATTCGCGAACCACTCTTTTTTTGTCCAAAGTCCAAATTTATAGCGAATTGCAATGCTCAGGCGATTCGTAAACGTTCAATATCCTTCATGGGTGGGGCACCAAATAAGCGGGAATATTCACGACTGAACTGTGAAGGACTCTCATAACCAACCTGATAAGCCGCCTCGGTTGCATCAGCGTTTTCAGCCAGCATCAGACGGCGTGCTTCCAATAATCTCAACTGTTTTTGATATTGCAATGGACTCATTGAGGTGACTGCCTTGAAATGGCGATGGAATGATGCAGGAGACATACTCGCTTGCTGAGCCAAATCATCAACGCGCAATGATTTTGTAAAATCAGCTTTGATCCGTTTAATGACCTCTGCCACGCGCTGCATATTGCTACCGGATGTCGCAATCTGGCGAACTGCTTCGTCCTGTTCGCCAATTAAAAGGCGGTAATAGATTTCGCGAATAATCATCGGTGCCAGGAATGGAATATCCTGGGGCGTATCCAGAAGCTGTGTTAGTCTGGTGGCACAATTAATCAACGATGCATTAGCATCACTAACGAACAAGCCTCTAACCGAAGTTTCTTTTTTATCTGGGCTGCGCTGGATTTGGTCAATAATATTCCAAAGTTGAGTTGCGTCCAGGCTCAGCTTAAATCCTAGATACGGTTTGTCTGGTGTCGCTTCGACAATGTATCCACTGAGCGGTAAATCCACTGTGACAACGATATATTGAGCCACACCATACTGATAGGTTTCCTTTCCCAGTAAGGTTTCTTTTTTGCCTTGAAGAATAATGCAAAGAGTCGGTTCATATACGGCGCAGAGTGCTGTAGGCGCAGCAGATTCCCGCATAAATTCCAACTGATTGATCGCGGTTGAATGGATACCGTTACCCTTGTCATCCGTATGGCGGGTCACTAGTTCCACCAGTTCTTGACAAGCATGAATCGCCGTCTCGCGTTTCAAGGGTTCAATTGCCATAGCAGTTTCTCGCTCGCTCCGATCATTTTGCTGCACTCCGATCATTTTGCTGCGATTATTATAGAGGATTCTTTTGAGTACCATCTGACTGCTTGAGAGGATCAGGCAATAATCTGCGAGGTTTATGTATTTAAAACCCTTCTGCTTAAGCCTATGATGAACCTATACCAGAAAGACAATGAAAGGATAAGGCAATAGAACAGGGCACAACAAGCAAATCCAAATCGCTTTGATTACAAAATCGAGGTGAGGACGGAGCAAAAATACCGCTTTTGCAACTGCCTAGAAACGAATTGATGTCGGTTCAAGAATCTAGCTGTGTTACTAACTTAATGTAAGGAGATCTACAGATGACTCAGAGAACATGGTTCATTACAGGTGCTTCCCGTGGAATTGGAGCCGAAATCGCAAAAGCCGTTTTGGCAGCAGGTGACCAATTAATTGCAACCGCCCGCAACAAAGCCGATTTGCATCAGTTCGAGTCCAGTCAAAATGTGTTGACGCTCAGCCTGGATATTACCGACGAGGCTCAAGTGAAAGCAGCAGTTGCAGCAGGACTGGAACGCTTTGGGCAGATCGATGTGTTAGTCAACAATGCGGGATTCGGTTTGCTGGGAGGCATCGAAGAAACCAGTGCTCAAGAGGTTGAGCGGGTATACCGCACGAACGTCTTCGGGCTGTTGAATGTGACCCGTGCCGTGTTGCCCAGTATGCGTCAGCGCCGCTCCGGACACATTATTAACCTATCCTCGATCGGAGGCTACCGCTCCACTCCAGGGTGGGGCATCTACTCCTCAACCAAGTTTGCAGTTGAAGGCATTACCGAAGCTCTGCACGATGAATTAGCTCCTCTGGGCATCCATGCCACTGTGGTCGAGCCGGGATACTTCCGGACCAATTTCCTCGATGGCAGCTCGCTCCAGCGCACTGCCATGGAAATTTCCGATTACGCGGGGACGGTCGGTAAAATCCGTAACCACGCATCTGAACTGAACTATCAACAACCGGGAGATCCCACCAAACTCGCCCAGGCGATCCTTGAGCTCGTCAACGCAGATACCCCACCTCTGCGGTTGCCTTTAGGGACAGACACCCTTCAGGCAATTGCTGATAAAAACGCTTACGTCGAGCAAGAAACGGCACAATGGCGGACTCTGGCTGAATCTACTGATTACAGAGAGTGAGTGCAAAATGGTGAAAAAAAGTAGATATGAATAAATGCTTTCAAGTTCTCGGTGGCGAGATTACGTCCTACTGAGGACTTGAGCTGCGTAACAAAGGTTATGTTCCTGACTTGGTTACCAAAAAATTGGGTCTCAAGCCCCGTCCTAAAGGAGCGGCTTTTTCT
Source organism: Scytonema sp. HK-05 (assembly GCF_963872035.1). Taxonomy (NCBI): domain Bacteria; kingdom Bacillati; phylum Cyanobacteriota; class Cyanophyceae; order Nostocales; family Scytonemataceae; genus Scytonema; species Scytonema sp. HK-05. Next base: position 61,313 of record NZ_CAWMYC010000112.1, on the reverse strand, counting down.
TTGTCTTTAAAGATCTAACGAGTTCTCGCGCGTACATCGCTTTTTGTTCTGCCAACCCATGCACAGTAATTCTCAAGAATTTCAAGTTTATATTCTTCTAGTCTAAAATTTAATCGTTTCTTCATGAGATTGGTAAACCTGGACATTCTCCAAAACTCTGAGGAAATTCAAAAGGGAGGGTGACTGGTCACACTCAACCAAAGGGATCTCAGCATCCTGTCGTCAAAAAAAGTCAAAATCAACACCTAATAAACAAAAAGCCGCGTAAATTTTCTTAGACTTTAGGCATTTAACTCAGTTTTACTCAGGAGCGAAAAATAACTGGAGCAATTTATCATGCCTAGTTTTTATTCGCGCAATCTATACGCGAACTCACTTTTTTGTCCAAAGTCCAAAAAGCAACGGGTTAATCAGAAATTCGTTTGCTGCTGAGAAATCTATCTTTGGTTAGAGAACATTTGAAAATATTTGCCGAACCGATAGCCCCCTTTTGTATTACAGTTCAATAGAACACCTGTGCCTTGGGAAGCAACCTCCATGATTGCTAGAAACTGTCTTGGCAAGTGGCTATTGGCAACAAGTGGCTTAATTTTGTCTAACTTGCTCAGTGTTGCCAAAGTTGCAATCGCTCAGGTTGTACCCGATGAAACATTGCCAACCAAAGAGCGAACGCAAGTATTGGGCGATCGCAATTTCCAAATTGATGGGGGTGCAATCCGTGGCAGCAATCTTTTCCACAGTTTCAGCCAGTTTTCTGTACCCACAGGCGGTGAAGTCTATTTCAATAATGCAGCGAATATCCAGAATATCTTCAGCCGTGTAACAGGTGGGTCAATTTCTAATATTGATGGATTCATTCGGGCAAACGCGAGAGCGAACCTGTTTTTAATCAATCCCAATGGGATTATTTTTGGTGCCAATGCCCGGTTAAACATCGGCGGCTCATTTTTAGCCAGTACAGCAAATAGCATCAACTTTGCCGATGGCTTTAAGTTTAGCGCCACCAATCCCCAAACTGAACCGCTGTTGACAATCAGTGTTCCTATTGGCTTGCAATTTGGGCAAAATCCCGCAAGTATTGCAGTGCAAGGTACAGGATACAACTTATCTGTTCGGGAGCCAGCACGTTCACCAACGATTAGAGGGAGTGCCTTAACTGGTTTACGGGTGCTACCAGGACAAAGCTTAGCATTGGTTGGGGGTGATGTAGACATACAAGGAGGCACGCTGACAGCAGAGCAAGGACGGATTGAGTTAGGCAGTGTCGGCGATGGGCAACAGGTTGCTCTAAGTTTCATTCCCCAAGGCTTTGCTCTCAACTATCAAAGTGTACAAAGTTTCCGAGATATTCGATTATCTCAGCAGGCATTAGCTGATGCTAGTGGAGGCGGTTCGGTTCAGGTGCAAGCGAATCAAGTATCGCTCAGTGATGGCTCACTCATGTTGATTCAAAACCAAGGCGAGCAGAGAGGGGGAAGCATTAACGTCAATGCTGCCCAATCTCTGTCCCTGAGTGCAACGAGTTTAGATGGCAGGCTTCGTAGTGGTTTGGATACTCAAACTGTGGGAAGTGGAACAGGAGCAGATATCGTCATTTCCACACGCGAGTTAATTGTTCAGGGTGGGGCAGCAGTCAACGCCCGTTCCTTTGACACCGGTCAAGCAGGGAATGTAACTGTGGATGCCTCTACTTCCGTACAAGTACTAGGGTTTTCGCCGTTTGATTTCTTGCGAACCAGTAGCATCGGTGCTGTAGCGCTAAGTTCTGGGAACGCGGGAGATATCAGGCTGTCAACTAGGCGATTAACGGTTCGTGACGGAGGCTCTGTAGCAGTTTCAACCTTAGGAAGCGGTGACGGAGGAGAGTTAACAGTCAATGCTCTTGACTCTGTAGAATTGCTGGGAGCGAGAAACGCTTTCCAATTTAGTAGTGTATCGGCTGCAACTTTGGGTGCTGGCAATGGTGGGAAAATCACTATCAATACAGCACGGCTCGTGCTTCAAGATGGAGGAACTGTGAATTCTTCCACTGTCGCAACTGGTAACGCAGGTAGTGCAATCATTAATGCTAGAGAATCTGTTGATATCAGTGGTAGAAGCTTAGACTCTGGATTACCTAGTAGTATACGTGTGTCTGCTCCAATTATCAGTAACCAATTGCAACAGGCTTATCAACTGCTGCCAGTATCTAGTGGTTTTTCTGGGGATGTTATTATTAATACTGGACAAGTAAGCGTTAGAAATGGTGCAAAGATTGAAGTCAGTAATCAAGGGCTAGGCAATGCCGGGACTCTTCAGGTTAATGCGAAATCTATCATTCTAGACGGTGGAGGTGCGATTACAGCCGCCACCACATCCGGTGAAGGGGGCAACATTCAACTCCAGGTGAGAGATTTGCTGCTCATGCGCCGTAACAGTGAAATTACTGGGTCGGCTAGGGGTACTGGCAACGGCGGCAACATCAATATTAATACTCCCTTCCTCGTCGCCGTCCCCAACGAAAATAGCAACATTAGCGCCAATTCTGCAAATGCTCGTGGTGGAAATCTGACTATCAATACGAATGGTATTTTTGGCTTTCAGTTCCGTCCACAAAGTACTGCCTTAAGTAGCATCACCGCCACTGGAGGAAATTCTGCGTTAAATGGCACTGTGCGAATTAACGTTGAGAATTTTACCCCCACCAATGGATTAGTAGAACTGCCTTCAGTACTGGTGGATACTAACACACTGATTGCTAATAGCTGCATTGCCCGCAACAGCCAAAAGAGCAAATTCATCATCACAGGTTCTGGCAGCTTACCCACTTTACCTGATGAGTTGGCTAACTCTGGGTTTCCAACTTATGAGTTAGTTCCATCAACCAGTGATTTGCCGATTGGGATACAACAGAGCAATCCAGCTATTGTCGAGCCTGATGGTATCTATCAATTATCGAATGGGGAAGTTGTGCTGGGGCGTTCTTGTCGTTAAAGTGAAAAACTGCCAAATTTTGAAATCTAAGTTTCCAAACTTGGAAAGCAATTTGCGCTAGAAGTTGATGTTTTTAGTATGGCGATCGCTCTACTCTATAAATGAAGCCTCCAAGGTAACGCAAAGCTACAGCATTTAAATGAACTCAAAAACTTAAATATTAATCAACTGGATTACAAGGAGCGATCGTGATGATGAAACTTGTGAGTCTACAAAAACTGGTAAACCAGTGGTTTGATGCCATAGAGTTTGACGATCCCAATACGGCACAGTTATTGTGCAAGATAATCCCCGCTCATTGTCCTTTTGAGCGAGAAATTAAACTTTGTAACTACACCTTCGGGACGCATTCCACCCCTGCGCAAGCTCAACCCTGCTTACGAGCAAGTAGTTAGTCTTCGCTTCAAAGCTCTATCCTATCTTGCTGATGAATGTGGTGAGGATGTCGCACGAGGCTTGCTGACTGAATTAAGCTTCACGATTCACCTCACTATGAGCGTGTTGCTCTGTTTAACAGTTATCAGTTACCAGTTATCAGTTATCAGTTATCAGTTATCAGTTACCAGTTACCAGTTATTAGCTGTTTACTGTTTACTGTTTACTGTTTACTGTTCACTGTTCACTGTTCACTGTTTACTGTTTACTGTTTACTGTTCACTGGTTTAATAACTCGCTTTGTGTTAACAAATATTTAGGTAGGTTTATGTCTATTACAAAAACAACCCGCAAGCGTGGCGTTATCCTTTCTGCTACTGGTTGGGACAAGTTTCAGAAAGTGAAACGCTCCTTTGAGTTTCAAGACAATCATGGTAGCCGCTACACTTTAGACCAACTGAGCGATCGCACTAATCTATCGTTGCATACCATGTCTCGAATCATCGCCCGCGTAGAAGGGGTAGACAAGCTTTCGCTAGAATACTGCTTCCGAGCCTTCGGGTTAGAGTTAGACAAAAATGATTATACCCGACCGAAGGGAGGTGAAACAGTTAACTGGGGCGAAGCGGTAGACGTTTCAGCATTCACCGATCGCACTGAAGAACTAGCGCAGTTACAAAAGTGGGTGTTGATAGAGCGCTGTCGTTCAGTTGCTGTGTTGGGGATGGGCGGAATTGGGAAAACGAGTGTTGCAGTTAAGTTTGCCCAACAAGTCCAGCATGAGTTTGATTATATAATTTGGCGATCGCTCTCCCAAGCTCCACCTGTTGATACTCTCATAGCTGATTTGGTGTGTTTTTTGTCAAATCAACAGGAAACCAAAGGTGATATTGCGCGACTCATGCATTATCTGCGTAGTTCTCGGTGTTTATTAATCTTAGACAAGATGGAATCAGTTTTGGATGCCGGTCATGCTGGGCACTATCGTCCCCGTTACGAGGGATATGGTGAGTTACTCCAGCTCGTTGGAGAAACTGTTCATCAAAGCTGTTTGATTTTTACCAGTCGTGAAAAGCCTGCCGAAATTGCCGCCAGTGAGGGAACTGAGCTATCGGTGCGTTGCTTGAGGTTGGTTGGTTCGCAACAAGCTGCTTTTGCCTTGCTTGCGTCAAAAGGACTAGTAGGGAGTGAGGAGCAAAAGCAAGAATTATGCGAGCGCTATGGTAACAACCCGAAAGCATTGAAGATAGTTGCTACTTCAATTTATGATTTGTTTGACGGCGATATTGAGGAATTCCTCAAGCAAAATACCCTAATCTTCAATGGTATTCGCCGCTTATTGGATGAGCAATTCAATCGCCTCTCACAGTTGGAACAATCGATAATGTACTGGTTGGCAATTAATCGCGAATGGACGAGTATTGCAGACTTACGCGACGATATTGTACCTGGTGTTTCCACCGCAGAGTTGTTGTCAGCTTTGGAGGGGCTAAATGGGCGATCGCTTCTTGAAACAGATTCTAGTTACTACACCCTACAGCCATTGGTGATGGAGTATGTTACCAACAAACTGACTAAACAGATGGCAACTGAATTAACCACTAAAGAACTTTCTTTTTTTATTAGGTATGCGCTGATAAAAACAACAGTCAACAACATTGTAAAACAAAGCCAAGAAAAGTTGATTTTGCAGCCACTTGCTAACTTTCTCCTTACTAGTTTTTATTCGGCATCAGTTCTCGAAAAACAAATTCAGGAAATTTTTCAAGTACTGGAGGATGAAAACCGTAGATTGCCTGGCTATGGTGTTAGCAACTTAATTAATCTCTGCCGTCACCTCGGACTTGATATAACTTCCTATGACTTTTCCGATTTGACTATTCAGCACGTCTCTAAAAAGAAGAAAAATTTGCGCCCTATTAATTTTGTCCACGTTAACCAGGCGAAAGCCGTGTAATTTTCTTCTACAAACAAAAGTTAATTAGCAAAACTAAATTAAGGAGGTAGGTTATGGAATCAAACATACAAAACTTTATCTATCCTTTGCAACGCTATCACGGTGAAGTTAAGCCAGACGCTTTAGTATTTAATGCCAACTTACAAGAATTTGCCACAAAAATTAGCTATATCTGCAATTTACAAACTAATGGAAAACTCTCCCTGGAAAAGTCATACCAGCAAATGAATACTATGAATGAAACAGTTACAATGCAGTCATTCAGCACTAGGAATTGGCAAAGATGTAGATGATTAACAAACTAAATTTTCGGTTCAACTTGACTAAAATACTCAAATGAGAAAATCATGTCTATTACTGGCTTCCGGGTACGGGTGCTGTTTCCATTAGATTAGTAAGTAAGCGGACATAATTAAACGTAGGATGTGTTAGGCGCAGCCGTAACGCATCAGTTCCTTGAGCAGCATGGGTTAGGCTGTTGCGCTTTCCGTCCTACTAAGATGGTTCATTCTATAGCGCTTTTCATTGAGCGTGAGGTACACGGGTAGGGGCATACCCAGACTCAAAAAATATATGGCTACAAGTAAGTTAGAAGTAGATGCCTTAGTGCCAAATCATTCAGCACAGCCAATCAAGGGAGAACTCACCTTTGTAGATAATACCTTGGATACCACAACTAGAACGATTCAACTAAAAGCCACCTTTAGCAACACCCAAGGACAGCTATCATCAGGGGAATTTGTGGATGTGGTGCTGAAACTGGCTCAGTTATCCAATGCGATCGTTGTCCCTTCCCAGGCATTACAAACTGGACAAAATGGACAGTATGTGTATGTTGTCAAATCTGACAAAACAGTCGCAGCCCGTCCAGTGAAAGCTGGGGATACACTGGGAAACGAAACAGTGATTAATCAAGGACTTCAACCCGGTGAGCAAGTCGTTACCGATGGACAATTCAATCTTGCACCTGGTGTATCTGTTGCTATCAAACAATAATAAATAAACTTTTAACTAACCATGATTGCATATACTGTCAAGCATCTTCTCAAACAATTTTCGTTGGTAATAATCGTTTTAGCGATCGCCCTGTTTGTTTTTCAAAATGTCGCTCTAGCTGATAAGCCACCAACTAAAGATTCTGTAGTTGCCGTAACCGGAACAGTGACAGGCAATGTCCAACAGGTAGGATTCCGGGCTTTTCTGTTCAAACTAGCAATTCAGTACAACTTAGCTGGTTGGGATCAAAACCTCAGCGATGGAACTGTGGAATTTATTTGGCAAGGAAAACAATCCCGAATTGATCAAGCCATAGCGCAAATTCCTACAGGTGATACATCGGCAATTGTTACTCAGGTTTTGACTAAATCAATACCAGTGAATCCTGAACTGAATACTTTTGTTGTCCGAGGTTGGACTTCTGTTAGTCGTCATTATTTTAAACCCACTGACCTAACTTTCACGCTGCGCGATGACAATAGCGTTATCTCTGCAAAGGCGGCACAAAAAATTTACAAAAATACTATTCGTCCAATAGTTGGGGACGAGTAACATTATTAGCCATGAATATGACTTCTGTGTTCATTCGCCGCCCAATTATGACCACCTTGGTTATGCTGGCGATTCTAGTTTTTGGGCTGATGAGTTACTTTATATTACCCGTCAGCGACCTTCCTAACATGGATTTTCCCACAATCTCGGTGTCTGCTAGTTTACCAGGAGCCAGTTCAGAAACGATGGCGGCATCGGTAGCAACGCCTTTAGAGCAGCAATTTTCCACCATTGTCGGCTTGGGTTCCATGAACTCCACCAGCGCCATAGGGAGTAGCCAAATCGTCCTGCAATTTAATTTGAGTCGAGATATTGATGGTGCAGCGCAGGACGTACAGGCAGCGATCGCTCAGGCAACTAAGCAATTACCTAGTGATATGCCTAGTCCCCCATCATATAAGAAGGTGAATCCAGCAGAGCAACCGATTCTTTACATTACCCTCAGTTCAGACTTGGTGCCACTTTCCGAGGTAGATAAGTATGCAGAGGAGACACTGGGGGAACGCCTGTCGATGGTAGATGGGGTGGCGCAGGTGCTCGTTTATGGTTCTCAGAAATATGCTGTTCGTATCGAAGTTGATCCCCAATCATTGAAAGCCAAAGGGTTAGGCATTGATGATGTGGCAAAAGCGATCGCTCAAGGTAACGCCGATTTACCTACTGGGAATCTCTACGGTAATCACAAAAATTACACCGTTGAAGCTAATGGTCAACTGCTCAATGCTGCCGGCTATCGCGGCTTGACTGTTGCCTACAGTAATGGTGCGCCAGTGCGTTTGGGTGATTTAGGTCAGGTCATTGACAGTGTGCAGAATGACAAAATTGCCAGTTGGTATTTTACGAATCAGGGACAGATTCCTAAACGTTCGATTATTTTGGCAATTCAACGTCAGCCAGGAACAAACACCATCGATATTGTGGATGCCATCAAAGCACTGCTCCCTAGTTTGCGCTCGCAAATTCCCGCTGCTGTGAATATGGATATTTTCTATGATCGCTCTCAAAATATCCGTGACTCGGTGAATGATGTCAAATTCACATTATTACTCACCATTTTCTTGGTGGTGTTGGTCATCTTTCTCTTTCTGCGAAACCTGCGTGCTACTTTAATTCCCAGTTTGACTGTACCCCTATCCTTGGTTGCCACCTTTGCAGTCATGTTCCTACTGGGCTTTTCCCTAGATACACTTTCCCTAATGGCGCTAACCTTAAGCGTTGGTTTCGTGGTAGATGACGCGGTGGTAGTCCTGGAAAACATCGTCCGTCACATGGAAATGGGGGAAAATCGTCTGCAAGCTGCGATCAACGGCTCAAAAGAGATTGGCGGCACAATTATTTCTATGACTTTATCGCTAGTGGCAGTCTTCATTCCCATGTTGTTCATGCCTGGTATTTTGGGAAGATTGTTTCATGAATTCGCCGTTACCATTGCCGCTGCTATTCTAGTTTCCGGTCTTCTTTCCCTCAGCTTAACGCCGATGTTATGCAGTCGATTTTTGCAATCAGAACATCAGGAAGTAGGGGAACACAAAGAAATTGACGACAAAACTCAAAACTTTGCTTTGCGTTTCTACGCTTGGAGTCTGCGAAAGTCCTTGAAATATCACCGCACAACGATGATTCTCTCTGGTGCAATTTTGCTAGTGACAATGTATTTATTTGTTATCGTTCCCAAGGGCTTTCTCCCCAGTGATGATAACGGATTGATTACTGCCCAAACCCAAGCAGCCCAAGATATTTCCTTTGGCGACATGATCAAGCACCAAGAAGCAGTGGCAAATATCATTCGTAATGACCCGAATGTAGATGTACTCAACTCAGTTGTAGGCTCATCGGCAACTGGAACAGCGGGGAATAATACGGGGATTATTGTCATTCGGCTCAAACCCAGTTCTCAAAGACACCTCAATGCTGATCAAGTGATTCAGGAATTACAACCAAAATTACGGCAAGAACCGGGAATTAAGGTGTTCTTAATCAATCCACCACCAATTAACATTGGTGGTAAGCAGACAAATGCTCAGTACCAGTTCACCTTACAAAGTACCAACTTCCAAGACCTTTATAAATACACCCCCATCCTGCAAGACAAACTCAGCAAAATACCAGGATTGCAGGATGTGAATAGTGATTTGCAAATTGATAACCCTCAAGTGAATGTGCAAATTAACCGCGATCGCGCTAATGCCCTTGGTTTAACTGCCCAACAAATCGAAACAGCCTTAGGTGATGCCTATGGTACTATCCAAGTTTCCACGATTTACGCCCCAGATAATGAGTATGAAGTCATACTAGGGTTGTTACCACAGTATCAGCAAGACCCTAATGCCCTCAACTTGCTTTCGATTCATTCTCCTAATGGTCAGCTTGTCCCCTTAAATACAGTTGCCACCTTAACAAAAAGTGTAGGCTCGTTAACTGTCAACCATCAAGGACAACTCCCAGCGACAACCATCTCCTTTAACCTTAAACTGGGCGTATCTCTGGGAGATGTGACGGGAAAAATTCAACAAGTTGCCCATGATACGTTACCTGCAACCATTAGCACCAGCTTTCAGGGTTCAGCCCAAGCTTTTCAATCTTCAATCGCCGGACTGGGGTTGCTGTTGTTGGTGGCAATTTTGGTGATTTACATTGTGCTGGGTATTCTCTACGAAGACTACATCCACCCCCTCACAATTTTATCCAGCTTGCCTTCTGCTGGGTTTGGCGCACTGCTCACACTGATATTGTTCCATATTGATCTCAACGTTTACGCCTTTATTGGCATCATCTTGCTAGTGGGCATTGTCAAGAAAAACGGCATCATGATGATTGACTTTGCAATGGAAACCCAACGCCATACAGATAAATCCCCCAGAGATGCCATTTACGAAGCCTGTTTAGTACGTTTCCGCCCCATTATGATGACTACAATGGCAGCTTTGATGGGAACATTGCCGATTGCCCTTGGTTTGGGCGCTGGTGCAGAATCACGCCGACCTTTGGGGATGGCAGTTGTAGGAGGGTTGCTATTTTCTCAACTGCTGACACTATACATTACACCCGTGTTTTACACATACATGGAAGCGCTGCGCAGAAAGTTAGAAAAAAGCAGCAATAGGGAACTTCTGCATACACCGTAAGGGCTTACAGATGTATGCCCTCATAGCATAAGTAATTTTGAGCCACCCATCAACGATATGCACACATCAAATCCGAAACCCAACCCACTACTCCCCAGTACAAGGCGCTTGGAAGCTTTGAGCGATTGTGTTTACTCCATTGCCATGACCTTGCTAGTGCTAAATGTTAAACTGCCTAATATTCCAGCAGCTAAGGTTGCTCATGTTCTGCCAGAAGCCATACTGGGATTGATCAGTCGCTTGCATGACTACTTGGTGAGTTTTTTGGTGCTGGGTTCCCTTTGGCTAATTAGTCATCAACAATTTCATTACATCCGCAATGTTAACCGCACGCTGCTATGGATCAATCTGCTGATTCTCATGTTCATTACCTTAATTCCCTTTTCTGCTTCTCTAGTAGGGGATTATGGTGATCAGCAGATTTCTGTGCTGTTTTTTGATGGGCATCTTTTAGTATTGAATTTATTATTTCTCCTAAATCGCTACTATGCTATTAATCGTAAGTTTCTAGAACCTGCGATTGATCCTGTATGGCGCAAACGCATAGGCAATCAGGAAAGCCTGCTCAACTTTGCTCTAATTGCTTGGTCAATCGTCTGGTCTTTTTTCAGTCCCCGGTGGTCGCAGTTGCCCTTCTTACTCATGCCCTTTACGCCTATCTTTGCGAGAAATTTGGTCAAGATATAAATCAAGTACTCTTAGTAAGAAACAGAACTAAAAACATGAATAAATATTAATTTTTACAACAATTTTACCATGTTTTTGATTCATTTAAGAGAGATTTTTAATTCTGCTCAAAAAATTTAAATAACATTCAAAGCGCTGAAGAAAATCATGAGACAAGAAACCACAAATCATCATTGCGATCGCATTATTTATTCTCCTTTTTGTAAAGAAGATCAACCTAGATTTATCATCGGTAATGGCGGGGCAGGAATTACTCACTTTGTAGATTATATGGGTGAGTGTTTTTTGGCGCAAACAAAAGCAGAATATTGTATTGGTTGGAAAAAATCAGATACAAAAGAGACACTGCAAGGTTTAGTTAATGGTTCCATTGATGTCGGCTGGGCTTATGGAATTGAACGGGTATACAAAGAGTACAAAGAGCATAATATTAGTTTTGCACCTATCTATATTTTTCGTGATCATTTCACACTCGTCGGTCCTCTTAATAATCCAGCTGCTTTACCTGTATCTGAAGAACCTACACCGCACTACTCTAATCACGAAGTCCTGGAGCTTTTCAAAAAAATTGCTTCAGGGAAATCTGGCGTTTATTTTTTAACGCGCAACGACAAATCCGCCACTAATTATTTGGAATGCCAAATATTTAAAAAAATCCTGGGTCGTCAACCTGAAGTTGGAACGGATTCGTGGTATATTCCGCTTGCAAGCCAAGAACATTATCAAGGGTACTGCTCTCCAAGAAGCTAATGAGCAAGGTTACTATACTCTCACTGACCGTGGTATTTGGAACTGGGCAGATCCTGATAAACGTAAAAATCTTCGTGTATTCTGTGAAGCTGGGGATACTAATCCCAATGATATTTTGCTCAATCCCTGTGTAGCAATGGTAAGAAAAACTAGTCTACCTATTGAGGCGATGCAGTTTGTAGAGTGGCTCGCTAATCCAGGTCAGGCATTTGTTGAGGAATACAAATTACATGGGGTACGGCTTTATAGCAAAGCTCCTATTCCTAAATATATCACCTCAGCATAACTGTTTTTCTTAACAATTTTGGCAAAACAAATGCAAAACAAAGTTTCTCCTCTTACTAAAATCTATTTGTACTTATGAGTATGCGTTGGATTCGATTTTCACCAGTGGTATTTATCGGTTTATTCTCGACCGCACTTTTCAGCTTTGTATTTAGCCCTCAGATTACTACCGCAATTACTGCACAAAAAGCTAAGACAGTGGCGTTCATTGCCCTAAAACGGGGCAGTGATGGATTTAATTTGTATACTGTCCAGACTAATGGTTCATCTCGCCGTCAGCTTTCTCAAAAGTTGAGCGTTAGTCCTACAGTCCTTTGGTCGAAGAATGGTCGGCGACTTGCTTTTGTTAGCAATAACACTAATATTTATGTAGTCAATGCAGATGGTTCTAGACTCACTCAGGTATTGTCTGAGTCTGACTGCAAAGCTTCTACTTTTAGCATTGCCTGGTCGTCGAATGACCAGAAACTTGTTTTCACGAGACATTGTGACGGCGCTACTTATGACACTCCTGGTAGTGAATCCCTTTACGTAAGTGATACAACTGGTACAAAAGGAACTAAGCTGGTTCAAAGATGGCAGGAAGGAGGAATACCTGCTAAATCAGATATTTCATCGTTTCTATATCTATCACCAAATGGGCAACAGGTGGTATTTTTCAAAGACAAAAATATCTACAAGATGAATACTGATGGTTCTGGATTGATGGAACTAAGTCATGCACCAGGTGAGTATCCTTCTCAACTCATTTGGTCGCCAGATGGCAGACAGATTGCCTTCTCATATGGTAAATATCCTAACCAAGAAATTTATCTGCTAAATGTAGAGAGGAAAACCTTGACAAATCTGACAAACGAACCCCAAAAACAACCATATGATGGCATTTTGTCATGGTCGCCTAATGGAACTCAACTGGCTTACTATCATGATCAAGGTGGTAATCGCCCTGGTACTCGGCTAGATATCTATCTACTTGATGTTAACCGTGGAACTGTGAAGAATCTAACTCAGAAGCCAGGGGAATATAGTACTTTAACATGGTCGCCAAATGGCAAAGAAATTGCCTTTGCGAACGGAGATTTTTCTCAGAGAAAGCTTTATACGATGAATATTAATAACTCAAATATGACTGAGTTAGCTCCTCAACTGCCACCATCTAGGATTGACGGTTTATCTTGGTCTGGAGATAGTCAACAAATTGCTTTTATCATAGAGGACAAAAGTAATCAAAAATCAGATAGCAGGAGCATTTTATATGTAGTTAATCGAGATGGTTCAAAGTTGACTAAATTATCAAAAACTGAAGATTTATTTACTTCAGAACCTGTCTGGCAACCGTAACGACATAAAATACAAAATTCTGATTTCACCTATCATATCAATTCCGATTTATCAGTTAACAGTACCGCCTAATATACCCTATCTAGTTCTGATACCATTCCTTCGTATCAAAATTCAAGTGAAATGGTATCAGAATAATGCTTCTCGCTGATGCCTGTTTATACAACATAACAATTTATGCTGTTTTATAAACAATTGTAATTTCCTTCAATTTATTGCCTTTAAAGAATAGCAACAACAATGAAAAGATACTTTATCGGTGCTTGTATCATGTGTTTGTTTTGTTTACAAGGTAGCGGCAATACTCATGCACAAGAAAAGGGAAAAGTTTGTAAGGTAACAGATTTTGGTGCAAAAGCTAATGGCGTCGATAAAGATACCAAAGCTATTCAATCTGCTATAGATAACTGTGCTAAGGGTGGAGGAGGTCTTGTTAAACTCTCATCTGGAAAATATCTCAGTGACCCCATTTTTCTTAAGAGCAAGGTGACGCTTTTTCTAGATAAGAGTGCTGTGTTGCTAGCTTCTCAAAACCCAGGCGATTATCAATCGACGACCTCCGGCGCGAACAGTACAGTCAACTCTAGAAACCTTCTAGCCTTGGTTAATGTAATCAATCAATCGGATGTTGCGATCGCAGGAAAGGGTACTATTGATGGCGCAGGCGCACCTTGGTGGAATGCGGTACGATTAGCCAAAAAAGCTGGACAGCCAGATGTAGTGCGTCCTCGACTTGTTGTATTCTCTCACTGTCACCGAGTGCGAGTTGAAGGCATCACCCTAATGAATTCTCCTAGTTTCCATTTAGTGCCAACGTTTTCTGATGATGTGACAATTAAAGATGTGACAATTAAAGCGCCGGCGAACTCTCCAAATACAGACGGGATTGATCCCTCATCTTCTCGCCACGTTTGGATATCCCATTGCACAATTGATAACGGAGATGACAATATCGCCATTAAATCAGGTCACATAGATCCTGCACATCCTGATGCTGGTAGCGCTGACATTACTATCTCTGAGTGTACATTTCTCCATGGTCATGGAGTTTCGATTGGTAGTGAAACTAGTGGTGGCGTTCGCAACGTCATTGTAGAAAATTGTAAGTTTCTTGGGACTCAAAATGGTTTACGTATTAAGTCGTTGCGAGGTCAAGGAGGAAATGTAGAAAATATCATTTATCGCAACATTCAAATGGAAGGTGTGAGCCCGGCTATTACTTTCACCAGTTACTATCCCAAAATCCCCAAGGAAGATACGCGTCAAGCCATCACAGTTAAGACTCCAGTCTTCCACAAAATCACGGTCACGAATCTCTTTGCAAAAGGTGGAAAAATCGCTGGAATCATCGTTGGCTTACCAGAAAAGCCACTATTCAACATTGCTTTGAAAAATATCAAGATTGTTTCTCAAACAGGTTTTTTTGTAAAAAATGCTACAATTAAAACATCTAATGTACAGATTTCCAATCAACGGGGACGCGCTTTCGTTCTCGAAAATCAAGGACACATTACGGGATGATATTCATAGTTCTCTAATTTCAATAACTTCATCAATTTATGAAGGAGTGACGTAGACCTGAAGTTAGAGAGGCAAATGCCAGGGTTTAAAAGTATCCAAAAGGCTCTAAATTGCTTCATCGCGCTCATTGACTCGCCGAAATGAGGGCGTTTTTCGACTTGAGCAACAATATCAATTGATACTACTACGTCTTAAAGACATTCCTAACAGCCAGTTTTATCCCGCACAAACACCGCTCCAAACCAAATTATCCCACCAAGAGGTTTGATTAGCAGCCAAAATTAGAAAGATTGTATCGGCTCAATAATCCGGGGTAGCCAAAAAAATAAAAAGGTGAGCAAGGTGTACAAAACGTCATAGAATATGGCACATGACGACAAAAATCACCCCCTGACTCCTCTGTATCTGATCTGCTGCAAACCATTGACCCCTCAGGGATTGCAGACGAATCAGTGCGTCAAACCGTAGAGATATTGCTGAACCTCATAGAAGAATTAAACTCACAGATCAATGGTATACTATGGCCAGGTATAAAACTATCATAGCAGAAATCCAGGAAGCATTTGGCGGGTCGCTTGCCGCAATGGATATTCTCAATGTATCTGGTGTTGGTGATCTGGCATCGGTCTATGCTGTTACCGATTTGGCGATAGCATCCCTTGCATCTGCTGGAATGGCGGTTGCCGAATTTATTGCCATACGCAGTGGCAAGATGCCGCTAATTCAGGTGGATCGACGGCTTGTATCCATGTGGTTTTCTAGATCGTTACGTCCAATAGGGTGGCAGTTGCCTCCGCAATGGGATGCAGTGGCCGGTGATTATAAGGCAAGTGACAACTGGATAAGATTACACACCAATGCACCGCACCATCGCCGTGCTGCACTGCAAGTGCTTGGTTGTTCAGAAGATAGGGAAGCCGTAACGAAGGTTGTTGCGAGTTGGCAAGCAAATGAGCTTGAAGATGCAATAGTTTCTGCAAACGGTTGTGCCGCCGTTATGAGATCAGCAGAAGATTGGAGCATGCACGCTCAGGGGCGAGCGGTAGCCACTGAGCCGCTTATGCACATTTCTGCTACGGATTCCGCTCATATGCCAAACTGGCTAATTCCGGCAGGGCGGCCTTTAGAAGGCATACGTGTACTTGACCTGACCAGAGTTCTTGCTGGCCCCGTTGCAACACGGTTTCTTGCCAGTTATGGGGCGCAAGTATTGCGTATTGATCCGATAGGATGGGAAGAACCAGGTGTTGTGCCGGAAGTGGTATTAGGCAAGCGCTGTGCCCGGCTTGATCTAAAGAATGCCAACGGTATGGCCACACTGAAAAAACTTTTGGGTGATGCTGATGTAATTATCCATGGATACCGAACTGGCGCACTGGCACATCTTGGTCTTGACAGTGAAGAAAGACAAAAGTTGCGTCCTGGGCTGGTTGATATTTCACTCAATGCTTATGGCTGGAACGGGCCATGGAAATTGCGTAGGGGATTTGATAGCCTGGTACAGATGTCAAGCGGTATTGCACATACCGGGATGGTCAAAGCAAATAAAAACTGCCCATTTCCGTTGCCCGTGCAGGCTCTTGATCATGCAACGGGGTATTTGCTTGCAGCAGCAGCGATACGAGGCTTAATTAGGCGTGTGACGAGCGGCCAAGGTATGGAAGTACGGGCTTCGCTTGCCAGAACAGCAGCAATACTTGCTTGTTATCCGGTTGAAAATGGTCTTGCTGCAAAGATTGAGGCGGAGAATAGGAATGATCTCGCTCCAGCCATCGAAGCTACCGCGTGGGGGGCGGCACAGCGTCTGAAACCACCTTTGGTTATAGAAGGTTGTCCGATGTATTGGGATTTACCGTCATCGCCGTTAGGTTCCTCATTGGCTGAATGGCTTTGATAGAAGAAAGGCACGAGGCAGAGGGCAGCTATGCTGAAGGAAGAAAAGGTACAAAGCGAGTGGAATTGTAGGCGAAAAAGTAGGAATATTCTTTTCGAGATGCACAGCACAAGAAAAGATGCGTCCTTGCACAAACCTCTTCCCTTCATGGGAGAGGTGTTCCTCCAGCATAGCTGCCTCCAGCATAGCTGCCTTGCCGCCAAAGGCGGCTTGATTTGCTCTCAATTTTGGCCACAAGAACAATGGTATGAACGGGATGTTTGCCAAACTGTCGATGCTTGAGTTGCGCTCGACTCAACAAGTATGTGGCAGTCAGTGCAGCACTTTTGGCTGCTATAAAGGCAGTCCCGATGAAACAAGTTTCACAGTCATAGATGAAAGATATCTTTCTCCCACACCCCTACACCCTTACACCCCTCTTTCAAGTCAGTGGTTACGAGGAATAAGATTAATTACTCTCTAGCCGTATTTAAAAATTGGACTTTAGACTAACAATAGGCGATCGCTCGCACGATGCAGTGTGATTGATGGGTATAAAAAATGAAGGGATGCCTGTTGATAAAACAAACACCCCTTAGGTCTCGAGTTTAGACTAAGAAGCACAAAATAACCCAGTGACGCTGAGCTGAGAAGAGCCAAACAAA
Source organism: Scytonema sp. HK-05 (assembly GCF_963872035.1). NCBI lineage: Bacteria > Bacillati > Cyanobacteriota > Cyanophyceae > Nostocales > Scytonemataceae > Scytonema > Scytonema sp. HK-05. Next base: position 44,213 of record NZ_CAWMYC010000112.1, on the reverse strand, counting down.
AAAATAAACAAATTAGAAATCAAGAGGATTTTTGCGGCTGCTTAGGTGGTTTTGCAGTACTCTTTTTAACAATAGGATAACGGATTCTACGTTGGCGTGATTGTCCAGTCTTCCAACCAGGAGATAACCCTTGTGGTTTTGGAGGAGAGGCTGGTGTAGAAATCAGCGCTAAAATTCCTCCCATTGCTTGTGCAACCCTTCCTGGGGTTAATTGAGTCAGAGTTTTTTGCCAAGGAAGCGGATTATCACAGACAATATCACGCGCCAGCCACAACTCCCAACTCATCAGTGGTATCCGCCATAAACACAGATTGGAACGTAAACGTATCACCTTATCTGCTTCAATCTCGGTCAAAGCATCTGCCGGTGCATAAGCTGAGCAAACAGCCCCTCTTGATGAGCTAACTGCTCGAAACTGCCCTGCTGCACCACCCGACCGTTCTGGAGCACATAAATGCGGTCAGCATTACGGATTGTGCTAAGTCGGTGAGCGATCGCCACCCGAGTCACTTTTAGTCGCTCCAAGCTTTCACTCACGATCGCCTGCGTTTTGTTATCTAAGGCACTCGTTGCTTCATCAAAGAACAAAATCTGGGGTTTCAATACCAATGCCCGTGCTATCAACAATCGTTGGCGTTGTCCGCCAGAAAGGTTCGTACCTCCCTCACTAACAACAGTGTGCATCCCCATTGGCATTGCTTCGATATCCTCTGCCAAGCCAGCCATCCGGGAGGCTTCCCATGCTTCATCCATTGTAATCAAAGCACCACTGGCGATGTTATCGAAGATAGACGCTGAGGTCAATCGGCTATTTTGGATAACGACTCCTAGCTGTCGGCGCACCGCATTCACATCTAGCCCAGCTAAATCTTGTCCGTCATAGTAAATCGTGCCAGATTCTGGGATATCAAACCCAAGTAATAATCGGAACAAGGTCGATTTGCCGCTTCCAGACGGTCCCACCAGTGCAATAAACTCTCCTGGTTCAACTTGGATGCTGACATCATCCAGTGTGAGTGGTCCATCATCTCGGTAGCGGAACACTACATGATCAACAAGCAGACGACCCGATAACTTACCTGGATCAGTTTTATCAGAATCAACCTCTGGTGTCGCCAAAAGAATTGGTTCTGCACGTTTCCATAATGGCAAAATCTGCAAAACATCTACTATGGTGCTGCTCAAACTCGTTGCACCGCTAATAAACGTGCCGAAAGCAGCATTAAATGCTAGAAAGGTGCCAGTAGACAAACTACCTCCTTGCATCTGAGATTGGTGCAGCAAGTTAGTAGCGAGCCAAAAAATTGCAGCCGTTGTTAATGCAGGCAACACCTTATTGACAATAGCAAGGTTGTCTTCAATGCCCTGCGTACTCAGCATGAGCTTGAGTTGATGGCTATACTGTTTGCCCCAGTAAGCAAAAGCCCTAGACTCAGCTCCAGTCACTCGCAGTTTGGTCACTCCATTGATCAACTGCACCATCACGCCAAAGAGTTTTCCTTGAAGATTCAGCAAAGAACGAAACCGCTGGAGGGTGAGAATGCCAGAGAAGACGGTGACAGCAATATTGAGCAGCGCCAAAACACAAGCTATCCAAGCCAATTGAGCACTGTAATAGAACAGTAGTCCCAGATTGAGTAACGAAAATAAACTAGAGAAAATACTTTTAAGTACTGTGCTACTCAACTTCTGGCGGATTTGAGTGATGGCTGAGACACGGGCATTTAAATCACCAATCGAGAACTGCCGAAAGAAAGATGCATGGAGATTCAACAGCCGATCCCACACAGCTGCTTGGGTCGATGAATCAGCAAACGTTTCCAGCCTCATAATGGCAAATCCCTGAACCAGTTGAAACAGTGCTCCACCAAAAGCTGTTACCAACAAACCTAAGGCGATTTGTACCAATAATCCCCGATTTGCATCAGGAATGGCGTTGTCAATCAAGATCGCCGTGGCTTGGGGCGTGAGCATCCCCAACAATGTTACGGTAATTCCAGTCAATAGGATGACGATCAGTTCCTTGAAATGCCCTCGCAGTGCAAACTGAAGCAAACTCAGGGTTTTTATCTTTTCAGGTAACGGTCGATAAAAGGTGTAAGCAGTTGAAGTCAGCAGCGCAGCACTGTGGCTGTCAACGGGAATGCGGGTTTGCTTGAGTGGATCAACAATCTCATAGCGAGTATCCCCAATGGGCAAAACTGCTACTGGACGGTCGTCTTCCTGCATATAGGTAAGTACCGGACCAACATCCTTTTTCCACCAGTTATCCGTCAACGCTATTTGACGCATTCGGATACGTGAGGCACGTGCGATCGCCTCTATAGGATTTTGCACCCGTTCGAGGTTTTCTGACTTGGCTGGTGGATGAATCGTGATCCCTAAAGCCCGTCCCACAGCACCTGCTGCAATCAAAAGAGGTGCGTCATGGTGAATTGTCTATGGTAATTGTGAGGAAAGAGCAGCTTGTGGGGATTGCAGCACAGATGCCAACTCTCCCAACGTCTCCTCAACAACCTGATGATCCAGACGTTGCCGTTCCTGAAAGCGGAGGAATTCTTGTTGCATATCCTGCCGTTCCAGTTTGTCAATGTATTGGAGGACATACGTCTGGAGTAGACTCAGCCCATCGAGCAAAGCATCTTCATTTTGGATCTCTGATGTGCGAAGGCTCTCTAACTCAATCGTATCTTCTGCTTTTACCCACATTTTGGCACTCAATGGCATCATCCCAAAGGCAGATGTTAGTCTAAATTCTGGGAGTCCCATCCATGTAGCACATCCTTGCTGAATGCGTACCCAAGATACCTTGTCTTGCCGGGATTGAAAAATTTCTCCAGGTGCTAAACTGAAGTAGTTGATTCCTTCAGGCTGCGCTGGCACGATTGGCAGGGCAATGTCTGACAGGGTCAAACCTAGTTGATGAATCCAGCCTTCGACTAAAGCGATCGCTTCAGGATTGTTGTTGGCAATTGCCTTACCAAAAGTCTCTCTCGACACCTTAAGGAGTGTTGTTTCCTCAAGAGACACTGCAAGAATTTGCTGTTGCTGTCCTTGAGAATCTGGTATTGTAGAGAACATTGCTTCAAAAGCGTTCATCCGAAACAGATAGCGTCGCTTTCCTACTGGGGTTCCATGTTCAACTGGAATGGCAAATATTGCCAGGGAACCAGATTGCACCACCCAAAAAGTTTGTCGGTCATCCAGTAGCAGGGATTTATTGCTTTTAAAAGAATACAGTTCTCCCTGCAAATCCTTAATTCTGGGTTGAATCAGCATCTCGTGTCTCCTATAGGGCTTCTCCCTCGCTACGGATCAATTGCAAATAGGCACCCTCAACCTGCTTTAACTCGTCATGGGTTCCCCGTTGCACCACTTTTCCGCGTTCAAGAACAATGATTTCATCACAATCTCGAATGGTGCTTAACCGATGCGCCACAATAATGCATGTACAACCTCGCAAACGCAGGTTTTGGTCAATGATTTTTTCTGTCTCTGTATCTAAAGCACTCGTGGCTTCATCCATCACCAGGATCGTGGGGTTGTTGACTAAAGCACGCGCAATTTCCAGTCGCTGTCGCTGACCTCCGCTGAGGTTGGTTGCACCTTCTAACAAATCGGCATCATAGCCCCCTGGTAGCGAGAGGATAACCTCGTGGAGGGCTGCATCTTGACACGCTTGCACCAAGTGACTGTCTGGTATAGTTGTATCCCAAAGAGTTAAGTTGTCGCGTACACTGCCTCCAAATAGCAAAATATCCTGCTCTACGAGGCTAAGTGAATTCACCAACACTTGACGCGAAATTTGTGGTCGGGGTTTACCGTCAAACAGAATTTCTCCTTCCCACGGTTCGTACAGCCCACACACCAGTTTGGCAACAGTTGACTTACCTGAACCACTCCCTCCGACCAATGCAACTCGTTGCCCTGGTTTAAGTGAAAAACTCAAGTTTTCAATCAAGGGAGAAGCAATTCGGTTGTAGCCAAAGGTGATGTTTTTTAACTCTACGTATCCTTGCAATTTAGGCATAGGTGTGAGCAGCGAATGGCTAGCGGCTACTGATAATTTCTTCTCCTGCTTCTGTTGTTCTAATTGCGGGTCGATTGGGTTGCGTAAGACATCATCGAGGCGATTGATATCACCTTCTAATTCTTGGAGGTCACTCCCAAGGCTAATAAGATTATTCGCGGGTTCCATAAACTTCTGCATAAGCCCTTGAAAGGCAATCAGCATTCCAATACTGAGGGCACCATCCATAACTCGCAGACCCCCTATAACCAACAGCAGCATAGAAGCGATCGCCGACAAAAAGGACGGTAACACTCCCAAGAGTTGGTTTGTTGTATCCATCTCTTGCTGAACGTTGATTGCCTTGGCATAGTTACCTGCCCAGCGTAAGAAGAAATCAGACTCTAATCCAGATGCCTTAAGCGTTTCTATACTTTGGAGTCCAGAAATTGACACTCCGCTGACTTTTCCCCGTTCCTGCACCAAGCGAATGTTAGCATCTATACGCCGCCCAGAAATCCATCGTAAAGTAGCTAGATTTATTGCCACAAAGGAAATCCCAATTAAGGTCAGCACTAAATCATATTGCAGCATCACCACGGCATAAAAAATTACTACCACAGCTGAAATGACTGTAGTCGCTAATTTTCCTGAAAGCAGACTAGCTAAGTTGTCATTGAGTTGAACACGGCTACTAATTTCTCCAGCAAACCGTTGATCGTAAAAACTGACGGGTAAATGCAAAATGTGCCACAGAAACCGACTCGACATTCCCACAGACAGCTTAATTTTCGTGCGGCGCAGAAGTTGCAATTGTAGCCGTGTTAAGAGTCCGTTTAAGATAGCAATAAAAATAATTCCCAGTATAAGCGGATGCACCCATTCTTCTCTGCCTTTGACCAAGATATCGTCCACAAAAACTTGTGAGAAGGCAGGCATGGCTAGCCCCGGAATGACTAAAAACAATCCTGTTAAAATACAGTAGGCAAGTGCTTCAAACGACCCTTGCAGTCGTTCCCACAATGCCCTAGTTGTGCTCGGCTTGCGTCCTCCTGGCTTAAAGTTCGGACCTGGCTCTAGTACGAGTACGATACCTGTGTAAGCTTTGTCGAATTCCTCTAGAGAAGTGGTGCGCGGTCCAGTGGCGGGGTCATTGAGATAGACACGTTCTTTGTCGAATCCTTCTACCACCAAGAAATGGTTAAAGTTCCAAAATACAATATAAGGAAATTTGAGTTGCTGTAGTGCATCCAAGTCGGTCTTAAAGCCTTTTGCTTCTAGTCCGTAGTTTTTCGCGGCGTTAAGAATATTGGACGCTTTACTTCCGTCCCGTGATACTCCACACTCTTGCCGCAGTTGCGCCAGAGGTACAATTCGACCGTAGTAACCCAGAATAATTCCCAATGCTGCTGCGCCGCATTCTACCGCCTCCATTTGTAGGAGCGTGGGGGTACGACGTCGAACACCTTCACGCTTAAGTAAGCTTTGCAATTTTTGCCATAACATAATCAATCAAGACCACTCCAGGATTTCAGAATGGGTAAGACAAATGAAATTGGGGCGCGTTCATCCACAGTGACTCGCACCGAGGTTGTGGTTCCAGGTGTTATGTGAAGCTGCGGACCTTGGGAGGAAGACCAACGAAAGCCACTGTAGGTTGAGGGTTCGAGCTTGAGTCCAGCAAAAACTTCAAGCTGCGGACCAGCAGACGTGATCCCTTGCACGATATCTGAATTGCCCACTAAACTAGCTGCACCTTCTTTGGTTATCGGAAAAGCTGAGACATTTGTGACTGCACCGACAATACCGCCAAATTCCTCCCGCTTTACAGAGGAGGGGGTAATTTCCACCTGCATTCCTTGCCGGATCTTTTTGCCCTCGCTGACTGGGAAAAAAGCAACGTTAACTAACTGAGCGGATGAATCTTCTGCGGCTATCGAGCCAATGGGAGTTCCTGGTCCAATCTCTTGTCCAGGCGTTGCCGCGATTTCTAAAACACGTCCGTTGTAATCACTGACAATTTGGGTGTTGTTTTTTAATTGCTCTTGTAATTGTGCAATTGTTCGCTGTGTATCCTGAATTTCTTTTTCCCGGTTTGTTGTTGCTTCTAAATCTTGTTGAGCTTGAGTTGCTGCTTGAGTATCTAATTGTTTCAACTGAGCTTGCAATTGCTGGATCGAGTTGAGGTTCTGGAGGTACTGCTGTTGTGCATCTGCTTCCTTAAGATCCAATTGCTTGAGTTCAGATTCAGCTTCATCAATTTGAGCGATACCATTAAGGTAGTCCTGTCGTGCTTGTAGCACTGTATCGTCAGAAAGAGCGCCCTGCTCAAATAGCTTTTGGCGAAGCTCATATCGTTTTTTGAACGTTGGTTGCAGTTCCTGCATGGATTGCAAACGTTGTTGTAAATTTTGGCGATCGCGTTGAATCGATTCCAATCCTTTTTCCCTCAAAACAGGCGTTAGAGTTTGAGTTGCCTGTAAACTTTGCAAAAGCGCCTGACGTTGTAGTGCGATCGCCCCTTTGTCCAGTTTGCCTCGTTGCATTTGAACCAAATTGACATTTTGATCTTCTATTTGCAGTTGAGTCAGTTTATCGCGGGCGAGTTGAAGTTGCTTTTGCAAATCTGATTGGTCGATTGTTGCCAGCACTTGCCCTTTTTTGACAACATCACCAACATGCACATTAATTGCCCGCAATGGACCAGAACTAGGCGACTGGAACGACACAACCTTGTGAGGAAAAATGAGGACTCCCTGACCTGTAACTGTAATTGGGATTCGCCCCATAATACTCCAGCCCAGTCCTGCGACAACAAGTGAGCCAAGAGCCGCTAAAGAAAGCCACCTTTTGGGGCTGACAACTTGAATTAACTGATCCAAACGCTCAGGCGATGAAGCACGCTCTAACGCTTCTTTGCGGAACAGATTACTTTTTTGTTGAGTAACCATCTGATATCACCTTGTTAAGACTGTATTAATGAAGTCGAATTCGTTTGAGCATCCAGTCAAATCTGGCTCCGGCTAACACCACTTGAGCCAAAAAATCAGAGCTTAGTTCATTCCCATATTGGGAGTTTTCATCTAGTGACTGATCCTTGCTGTAACTAACTCTGCCATAGCCGAGCCGACTCACTATTGCCTGCTGTTTATCTGCTAGCAGCACCGCCAGTACTCGATAAAAACGAGCAGCAAACCCCACATCATTCAGTAGTTTTGCTGCCAGTCGCGATCGCGGAATCGATAATACGATTGAATCTTCCAATGCTTTGAAGGTGACTGAAGGTGGAGGAGCCTCTACAAACGGTGTTTCTCCAATGATGTCGCCTCGCGATAATCTCGCAAACTCCCGTTCTGGAGTATCACTGCCTTCCAAGCTCGAAAAAGCCCGCTCTAAAGGACTGCGGTCATCGTCAGTAGCTCTTAGCGCCACTTTTCCATCTAGTACGATATATAGAGCTTCAATAGGTCTGTTTCCTTGAATGAGAACTGTGCCAGCAGCAATCCTGTCTACATTTCCAACAGCTACCAACCAATCGATATCGCTATCTCGCAATTCTGCAAAGACAAATAAGATTTCTCTGAGTTGAGGTTGACTGAGAACGACTGTGCTATGACCAAGTTGGCTAAATATCTGCTCCACTCTCTTTGCGAGTAGAATTGCACTAGCTCGATAAAGATGAGCAGCAAAACTAACATCCTGTTGCAGCTTTTGTGCTAATTGCTGTTGTGGAATTGACAGCACCAAAGACTTTTTCAGCGCTTTGATTGTGGTAGAGGGCAAGTAAGACTTTAAAAATGGGATTTCTCCAAGCATCTCACCACTTGATAGTCGAGTAATTTCCCGTCCTGTCATTTCACCCCCTTCCAAAATAGAAAAGGCGCGCCCTAACGGATTTTGGTCAGCTTGAGCAATCAAAACAGACATTGCTCCGTCTAACAAAACATATAACGCGTTCACGGGTTGACCTTGACGGATAAGAACAGTACCAGCGGCAACTTCTTCCCGACTGCCTATTGCCAGCATCCAGTCAATATCGCTATTAGTTAATTCTTTAAGTAGAACCTCTGTCATAAGTTAACTTCCTTATGTTTAAGAAGAATGGGAGAGTTTTTTCAGTCACTGCAAGTATCTTAATTTCCAAACTCTCGCAACATATAAGAAAATTCTGCAACTGTTTAGGTAAATCGAAAATTGAAATTACCTAAAAACAGACAGTCTTCACAAACAATTGAGATTACAGCAATTTTTACTGAAATTAACCTTAAAAGACAATGCAATTTCATCCAGTTAACAGGCAACTTTGCTTATTGAAGCAATCACGTTACTTGCTCAAATTCACTGTAAAAACTGCTGTAAAGGAACATATAGCAATCCGCGCAGGATTTATGAAAAATCTTAAGTATTGTAGGGTGGGCAGTGCTTACCGTATTTTGCCTACTACATCCAGGTTTTGCTAAGCACTGCCCTCCGCAAGCGTGTCGTTCAAAAATCTGCGGAGGAGTCCTATATCTTAACGTAAGTTATGACTTTTATCATGTTAAACTGATACCAATTCCCCATGAAGATGCACTTAATATTAGAAAACCAACCGCCAAAAAGCCAAGAACGGCAAGGAACAGAGGGATACTTATTAAGTGCAAGTTTATAGAGAATTGGTATCAGTGATCGCAAAAGTGAAGTACTTCACGAAAGCTCTGACTGAGTCGTGATGCTTCCCTGCGTTTTGCTTTCCTTAGAATCACAGTTCTGGAAAAGTTATACGCGGTGTTTTGAAACTTCTTCTGGTTGTTGCTAGGAAACGGTTAAATCACCTGTCAACACCTGCTTGATGCGGGTGAGTCGGAATTGGGGTCAACCGGGATAGGTTCATACCCGCCAGATGATTCTGGTACTACCACTGGTCCCAATCCACGAGGGTCGCGACCCTCAACAAATGGTGCTCCTTCTAGTCCCAGTCCGCGAGGATCCCGACCCTCAAATGGTGCTTGATAACCTCCTGCAATAGTTTCTAACTCTTCCTCTGCCATTTGTTCCACATTGTCTGGGTGAGTGCTGGATAATGTCACAGAGTCTTTACCTTTAAATTTGTATTCTTTTGGCATGATTCATTTCCTTTCAAATGCGTTCGTTGATTGTTGTTTCGGATTGAAGGTTAACTAAATCGCCGTAAGTCCCGCGCTATAAGGCGGGAGGCAAGGAAGACACCCCACTCCCTTAATCACCAAAGGTCATTGAGGGAGTGGGGTGGCTGATGAGTGTCCTCTCTCTGGGCTTGGTAATTGCTTGATGTAGTCTCTGATCAATTCCGCCGACGAAATTCCTTTTCTTTGAGCAGCATTCTCCAATTTGCCCCATTCTTGCTGAGTCAGTCGAACTCGAAAAACTTTGTCTCTTGCCATAATTGTAGCCCGATTGTGCTACAATTACTCTATCAGCTAACCACTGACCAGATTGAGAGTAAAAGCCAGATTCGTCGGGACCTCCAAACTCTGGGAACGGTACGGAACCATGACAATTGGTATGGGGTTGCACCAAGAAAGATGGCGATATTGCTTGAAGCCATTGGTGCGTAAAACCAGTTTGGCTGCGTTGTTTAACTTTCGTGTCCTTGTACACAGTTCCGGTGGGGCGTCACGGAACTCTAAACTGCCTGTGGAGGTATCGTTATCGGGGATAATCATGCGCAAGTGTGTCTATCTAGATGCGACCAATGAAGCAGGAAATTTCTCTGAAGCGATTTAGGGAAGCCCGCACTGTACCGCTTGCGGTCAGTGCCGGGAGAACGTCACGTGTACTTGCTGTCCTTCACCTTTCATAGTTTTGGGTTAGGTTTCTCAAATTGCTCAAGTTTTCCGAGCAATTGGCTTGCATCCGGAATACCTGTAGCAATGAGTTCAAAGGCAGAACTGACTATATGCACAGATTGGGAAACCGATGCTGTTGAAACATCGTTTGAACCAGAATTGCTTTGTTGAGCAGCAAAATTAGCATCTTGCTGAAAAAAGGAACTAGCAATCATCAAATTCATACCACCAGTAACAGAGTCTAATTCCTGCTGAGATAACTCCATCACTCCATCCATGTTGTCGGCTTCATCTGGCATAATTCACTCCTAAGTTCGTTAAGTGATTAAGTTTGATCAAGCAGGAGTGCGAACTCCCTAAGTGAATTTATTGGGATAACCCCTGCTTGAAGATTTGCCTAGAGTGACATCATCTAGCTATTGGTGAGCAATGATGTTGTTGAGAGCATTGCTTTGAGTTTGCTGCAATTCGGCTGCTGTACCTGTAGAAGCGCCCCCAGGACCTGCAGTTGTGAAATCCTGTATTTCAAAGTTAGTTGCCTTAAAGTTACTGGCACTATCTTGAGTAAAATTTCCAACATTGCCCAAAGACACATCCAGACCACCAGCAACAGAATCTAGTTCTTGCTCGGACATTTCGACTTGGTTGTTTTTGATTTGAGATGACATGATTTTCTCCAAAAATAAGTTGAGTGATTTCGTTTACTTAAGCAGGAGTGCAAACTCCTTGAGTGAATTTATTGGGATAACCCCTGCTTGAGGCTTTGCCTCGAGTGACATCATCTAGCTATTAGTGAGCGATGATGTTGTTGAGAGCATTGCTCTGAGTTTGCTGCAACTCGGCTGCGGTACCTGTAGAAGCACCTCCGGGATATGCAGTGGTCAAATCCTGTATTTCAAAATTAGTTGTCTTGTTGTTGCTGTCACTATCTTGAGTAAAGCCTCCAACATTACCTAAAGACAAATCCAGACCACCAGCAACAGAATCTAGTTCTTGCTCGGACATTTCGACTTGGTTGTTTTTGATTTGAGATGACATG
>NZ_CAWMYC010000112.1:0-32696 GCF_963872035.1 Scytonema sp. HK-05 | reverse complement strand
AAATCCAAACCACCAGCAACAGAATCTAGTTCTTGCTCGGACATTTCAACTTGGTTGTTTTTGATTTGAGATGACATAGTTTTCTCCAAAAATAAGTTGAGTGATTTCATTTACTTAAGCAAGAGTGCAAACTCCTTGAGTGAATTTGTTAGGATAACCCCTACTTGAGACTTTGGCTAGAGTGGCATGATCTAGCTATTAGCCAACAATAATGTTGTTGTGAGAATTGCTTTGAGTTTGCTGTAACTGAGCAGTAGTACCTGTAGCAGAACCGCCGGGACTTGCAACAGTGTAGTCAGCAATTTCTGAGTTAGTTGCTTTGTAGTTGCTGCCACTATTTTGGATAAAGTGTTTGTAGTCACCCAAATCCACACCCACAACACCACCGGCAATAAAGTCTAATTCTTGCTCAGACATTTCTACTCGGTTGTTTTTAATTTCAAATGACATAGTTTTGTCCAAAAATGAGTTGATTGATTGAGTTTGGTCAAGCAGAATCTTCTCATCAATTGAATTGATTGTTTGGGATATTTTCTGCGTTCTTCCTTTCTCAACTGTCTTCATGGTAGAGTTCAAGCCAAAAATAAACTGCTGAAAAATGTCACGTTTTTTCTTGCTTATTAATAGAAAAATGTTTAGTGATTTTTGTTAATTGGATAAGTTTATGTTTGATGACATTTGTCATATTGGGAGTTCAGGGCAATGATTAATGTCAGGATTTTATGCTTTCAATGGTGTAATTAACATAGTTATAACTATGATAAAAATAGAGCTGACAGATAAAGATTAAAAAGCTATGTTAGGTAATTTAAAGCTTGCGACAAAATTTACCCTGTTTTTAGGGCTGGTTTTTATCATTGCTATTCTTATAAGTGGATTTGCTTTATCAAAGGCACTTGAGCAAAAAGCCAAAGATGAAATAAGCTACCGAGGACAAATTCTTATACAAATGATTAACTCGGTGAGAAACTATACTGATGTTCGCGTTGCTCCTTTATTAGAATCCGACTTGAAAACGGACAATCATTTCATCCCTGAAGCAATACCTACCTTTGCAGCCAGGCAGGTATTTGAAAACCTACGCCAAAACAAAGAATATATAAATTTCTTTTATAAAGACGCTACACTCAATCCAACAAATTTAGCTGATAAAGCGGATGATTTTGAAACTGATGTGATAGAAAGCTTCCAAAATCAACCGGATTTATCAAGCCTATCAGGATTCCGAACTATGTTTGGAGAACAATTGTTTTACAGTGCCAAACCGTTTTCGATTACAAATTCCAGTTGTCTTCAGTGTCATAGTGACCCTGCACGCGCACCTAAGAGCCAGTTAGCAACTTATGGCAGAGATCATGGCTATGGATGGAAACTTAATGAAATTCTCGGGACACAAATTATTTATATTCCAGCTAGTCAAGTTTATGCCAGTGCTCATCAAGCGTTTTCTTTATTTATTGGGATTTTTATTGCAGTATTTACTCTAGTGATTCTGCTCATTAATTACTTGCTGAAGTGGAATGTGATTCAACCGATTAAACCTATGGCTCAATTAGCTCAAAAGCTCAGTACAGATACGATTAATTCTGTAGAAGCTGAAGAGTTTGAACGCAAAAGTTTGGGTGCGATCGCAAAGCGTACCGATGAATTAGGACAACTGGGGCGGGTGTTCCAGCGAATGGTGCGTGAAGTCTACGCACGCGAGCAACGCCTCAAACAACAGGTGCAAGCCCTCCGCATCGAGATTGACCAAGCAAAGAAAGCACGTCAGGTTGAGGAAATTGCGGATTCTGAGTACTTCCAAAAGCTGCGCCAAAATGCACAAGAGCTGAGGAACAAATGGTCAGACGAATCAAAAAACTAAATCATTTATCATTCGTTATTCCTAATCACCAGTAACAAATAACAAATAACCAATTACTAACTATCAATAAGGAGATACATTATGTCTAAAGTCGTGTCCATCCACTCCTTTCGCGGTGGTACTGGCAAATCAAACATAACCGCTAATCTGGCTACTATCATCGCTCGTTCTGGTAAACGAGTTGGTATTGTTGATACTGATATTCAATCTCCCGGAATTCATGTTCCGTTTGGTCTTGATGAGGAAAAGATAGAGTTTACCCTGAATGATTATTTGTGGGGTCACTGTGCAATTGAAAAGGCTGCATACGACATTACCCCAACTTTGCGGACAAGGCAGAAAGGGGCTGCAATTAAGGGAAAGATTTACCTTGTACCCTCTAGCATCAGGACGAGCGAGATTTCTCGAATCTTGCGTGAAGGATACGATGCTCGTCTACTCAATGATGGCTTTAGCGATCTGTGCCGTCGCTTAAAACTAGACTACCTATTTATTGACACTCATCCTGGCATTAATGAAGAAACTTTGCTCTCGATTATCATTTCCCATGTGCTCATCGTTATCCTACGCCCAGACTACCAGGACTACCAAGGGACAGCTGTGGCGGTAGACGTGGCTCGTAAGTTAGAGGTGCCTAAGATGTTGTTAGTTGTTAATAAAGCACTGCTAGGCTTTGACTTTGAGGCACTGCGGCAACAGGTGCAGAAAAGCTACGACGCAACAGTGGCTAGCGTTTTACCTGTTTGCGAAGAGATGTTTCATCTTGCAAGCAGCGATGTTTTTTGTCTGTGCTATCCTGAACATCCCTGGACGCAGCAGGTGAATGCATTAGCGAAGCTGTTGTGAAACAAGCTTGCTCCCGCACATCATCTGTAATAGACCAATACGGTTCAGTTAAGGTTGATGTGTAAAAAATCATGTATGTAGAGACGTACCATGGTACGTCTCTACAAGGGTTTGGAATCATACAATATCTTTTTCATACATGGATTCAGCAACGCCAAAAAACGAACCGCCAAGAAGAGCCAGCGCTGCAGGAGGGTTTGCCTCCGCAGGCGACTGGCGTCGCCAAGAAACAGAGGAATATTTATTAAGTGCAAGTTTAGAGAGAATTGGTATTAATTGACTGTCGTGGAATTGATGTAATAATTTCTTCAAAACAGAAGCGATGAGCCAGATAAGTCAATGTATCGACTAAATGAGGATTTGATAGTGGAATTTGCGGTAAAAGCTGGAGAATTTGCTTGGCATTCACTTTAATCGCAGCTTGATACAATTGCTCTACCCAGTCAACAGGCATCATTGCTAGTGCCTCTCGCAGTTCTTCTGGTTGCAGTAGTGACTGTTGGGGTAAGGTTGACAAATCATTTGTACCTTTGCTAGGCAATTGTGATGAACCATAGAGGTATTGTACTCCCAAGTGTTCTGCCATTTTTTCAAATATGACTTCTGCTCGAAACGGCTTGCGTACAAAGTCATCGCATCCAATTGATAAAGCAGCCATGCGATCTTCTTCAAACGCACTTCCAGTCAAAGCAATCACTACCGGGGATTGACCACCTAGGGCTTTAATCTCTTTTGTTGCCTCAAACCCATTCATCACTGGCATCTGCATATCCATCCAAATCAAGTGGGGCGACCAGCTTTTGCACAGAGAGACAGCTTCTTGACCATTGGTTACCTCTTGCACTTGAAAGCCAACAGGTCTTAGCAACTTAATCAGTAACTGCCGATTTTCCCGTTTGTCCTCTGCTACAAGGATGCGATAAACTGGTTGCCCAGGCTCCAAACCAATCACTTGCTGGCTGGGAGTTTGTGCCTGCAATTGGTCTGCTGCAACTGCACTAGCATGGACATAAAATCGAAAAATCGTTCCCTCTCCTAACCTACTGTCAACGGTAATTTCTCCGCCCATTAAATCAACGAATTTCTGGGTAATGGGTAAGCCAAGCCCAGTCCCCTCCTGGGAAGAACGACCAGTTTCAGTTTGGACAAAGGGTTCAAATATGCGCTTTAGCTCCTCACGGGCAATACCGAGACCAGTGTCTTCAACTTGAAACACAAGGTGAGAGAATGTAGTTTGCTCGTTTGTCCTTTCCCATATCACGCGCAGTGTAACGCTTCCTGCCTGCGTAAACTTAATAGCGTTGCCTAATAGGTTCATGAGAACCTGACGCAGTTTACTTTCATCCGTATGAATATAGTCGGGTAAGTCAGTTGCTAGTTCAAAGACGAGCTGTAACCCTTTAGACTCGGCTTTTAACCGCAACATCTGTTGCATTGAGTCTAGTAAATTATAAAGAGAAAAACTATTTTCATTCAAAGTCGTTCTACCCGCTTCAATCTTGGACATTTCCAGCACATCGTTAATTAAATTAAGCAGGTGTTCGCCACTGTGATTAATGGTGTCTAGATATTCCTGCTGCTGAAGCGTGAGCGAACCGTCACGACCCATCAACTGGGTAAAGCCCAGGATAACATTGAGGGGAGTACGCAGTTCGTGACTCATGTGAGCGAGAAACTGACTTTTGGCACGGTTGGCAACTTCTGCAGCTTCCATTGCTTGTTGCAGCGCTGCTTCTGCTCGTTTGCGATCGCTAATATCAATCACCACTCCTTCTACAGAATCCTCTTCTGGGTTAAGGCGGGCTGACAATAACCCCCAGTACACAGAGCGTTCGCGTCTTGGGCTGCTCCCTTTGCCAGCATCGCAGCGACGAAACTGTGCTTCTAAGTCGTGGAACTCACCATAAGTACGCAAGCTTTCTAATGCCTTTAGCCAGTCGCTAGAATTGACATAAAACTTACCTAAACGCTTCTTTCCAATAACTTCTGCGAGTGACTCATATCCCATCATGTCAATGAAGCGTTGATTCGCATCGAGAATCAGCCCTCCGTCAAAGCGAATCCGGAAAATACCCACCTGTGAGTTCTCGAATATATGCCGAAACTTTGCCTCACTTTGTCGCAGCGCTGCTTCTACTTGCTTGCGATCGCGGATTTCCTGCTGCAACTGCTCGTTTTTCTCGCTAAGTTCGGTTGTCCGTTCCTCAACGCGAACTTCTAGCTGTTCGTTTGTTCTTGCCAATGCTGCAAATGACTCTCGTAGCTGCTTTGCCATCAAATTGAAGGAATGAGCCAGAACTTTAATTTCTGAGGAGACACCATCTGTAGTTACGGTTTGGTTTAAGTCACCGCTGGCGATCGCTTGTGCAGCTGTACTCAAATGGAGAATTGGCTGAGTGAGCCAGCGAGAAGTCAAAATGCCCAGCACCGTCGCCAGTCCAAATGCTCCCAAACACAATAAGATTGTTGTATGAGTATTAGCATTGATTTGCCCTATAAAGTCAGCTTCTGGGATCACCACGACAATCAGCCAGTCTAACCCTTTATCATCTTTTAGTGGCACGACTTGTAAAAATTGCCGCCTCCCATCAATGTCAAAATCAAGTTGCTGACTTCCGATAATTTGAGAGAAGCTACCGAAGCGTTTAAGCAAGAACTGGGCTGCAAACCGAGTTAAAACATGAGTGCTTTCTGTTGCCTTGAAGCGTTGTAGAGCCTGATTGTGGATAATAAATAACTTTTGTGTGGTTGAACTTCCTACTAGGAATCCAGAACGGTCGAGAATGAAAGCCTCTCCCGACCGACCAATATTCAAACTATGTAGGAATTGACTGATTCCCGAGAGAGAAAAATCAACTGCTGCAACCCCAAGCAACTTCCCTTGAGCGTCATAGATCGGCAAGCCAGCAGGAATCGCTGGTTTTGAGGTGGAAAAACGTTTATAAATTTTACCCCATGTCGCCTCACGTGCCTTTACTGGAGCTTTATACCAGGGACGAACACGTACATCGAAGTCATGCTTGGCTCTTAAGAGTTTCGTGGCATTGCCATTGCGGTCAACAGCGTAGACGTAGTTAATATATCCAGTAGATTTCTCGGCAACTTTAACCTGCAAAGTGCCATCATCTAGCCTTTCCACTGCCACAAAATCACCTTGCTGCGTGCCGAACTTAATTTCATTGACTTCATTAAACGCCTGAATCTGATACCAAAGGTGCCGTTCTAAACCCGGCAAATTCTGTAAATTCAATTGACCCAGATGAATAGCATTCGCATTCAGCCGATTAATGAGATGAGGTGTTGTAATATAAGTATCAAGGTATTGTATAATTCGAGCGATCGTCTCACTCCGCAGTTGACTAGCTACATCGTTAATAGCCCTTTGTCCATTGCGAATTGATAGCCATCCGGTTAACCCTACAGCTAAGGAAATGTGCAGAATTAATGGTACCACTAGGATGAAGCGCAGTGGTAGGTTACTGGCAAGTTTTGCCAACTGGCGAGTCAGAGGACGCATGGCACGAACCTTAGGGACAAACCTTACATGAAATTAATTACATAAAATTAATTCGTAGCACTGGGCAACTCAGAGTTTGCCAGCCAGGAAAGAAAACCATTGGCAAGATTCGCCGCCTGAGTGCGATTGCGTACATTCAATCGGTTTAGAATGTGGGAGATATAGTTTCTCACCGTTCCTTCTGTAAGGACAAGTGCCTGAGCAATTTCGCGATTGCTAGCACCAGCTGCAATCATCCGTAATACCTCCCGCTCTCTAGCCGTCAGTTCCAACAACTTTGGAGGCGGTTCTTGCTGTTGCCTCGGTGCAGTGACTGGCATCTGAGCAATCACTTTTTCTACAATTCCTGGTCCAAACTGGGTGTATCCTTGGCAAATTGAATGAATTGCCTTTGCTAGTTCTTCTGCAGGCATATTCTTCAACAGGTAACCCTTCGCCCCAAAGCGTAGTGCTTCTGCAATGTAATGAGCATCATGAAATGTGGTAAGTACCAGAATCTTTGTTCTAGGAAACTGCTGATAAATCAGTTGGGTAGCTGTGACTCCATTCATCACGGGCATTTGGATGTCCATCAAAACTACATCTGGTGGAGAAGAAGCAGCATGTAACGCCTTTAGCTGCTCAATAGCCTCTTGTCCATTCTCTGCTTCACCCACAACTTCTAAATCTGGCTTAGTCTCCAATAAAGTCTTCAAGCCTCGCCGGATAAGCTCTTGGTCTTCTACAAGTAATATCCGAATCATTTTACTAACCTCGGTAATGTTGCCGTAATTCGACAGCCAGCTCCTAGTTCGCTGGCAATTTCCAATTGACCACCCAAAGCGGTCGTTCGTTCTCGCATCCCTTGGAGTCCAAATCTAGTTCTGTTTTCATTAACCCGAAAGCCCTTTCCATTATCCTCAAGCATAAGTACAAGATCAGAAGTCGTTGTCTGGAGATGAATCTGTACTGCAGTTGCTGCAGCATACTTGCAGATGTTAGTCAAACCTTCTTGTATGATTCGATAAACTACTAGCTTAAGTGAGTTGGATAACGGGTGAGATAAGTTGATATGACACTCCGGTTCTATCCCTGTAGTCCGATGAAATACTTTGGCAAGCTCGGCGATCGCCTCTTCCAACGATTGACCTTGCAGGGGTTCGGACTTGATGGCTGAGACGGATTGGTGGACTGCCTCCAAAGCTTCTGAACCTAGTTCCTTTGCTACTACTAAAAACTTATAAGCTTTGTGCGGATCATCTTCCCACAAGGTTAAAGCGGTTTCCATGTGAATGTTGAGTGCCACCAGCGCATGTCCCAATGAGTCGTGTATATCACGGGCTATTCGATTCCGCTCTTCCAGGCTTGCCATCTCCTCAATCCGTTGGTTAAGTGCTCGTTCCTGTTCTAATGCTTTAAGCAGCTGGGCTTGCAGTCGGCGGATAGTCAATTGATTTTCAATTCGTGCTATAACCTCCTCCAACTGAAATGGTTTGGTAATAAAGTCTACACCTCCAACTGAGAAAGCCTTAACCTTGTCAAAGACCTCATTTAGAGCGCTAATAAAAATCACTGGAATTTCTTGAGTGACAGGATTGGCTTTTAACAATTGACAAACTTCATAGCCATTCATCTCTGGCATGAGGATATCGAGCAGAATCAAATCAGGCGGTTGAGCCTGCGCGCCCATTAAGGCTGTAGAACCATTCGTTACACTCCGGACTTCATACCCTTGTTTATCTAGCATTACTGATAAAAACCGCAAGTTGTCCAGAGTGTCATCAACTATTAAGATATCTTCCTTGGGGTGCCGACTGAAATTCATGTTGAAATCGTAATAGCTTTGTTTTGACTTAAATACCACTCCATACTTTATTCGCCATGCCGTACTCTAATTGACTCAAGTTACACGATATTCACAAGTACCAAAAAGAATTACATTTACTGGAACTTTTTTTGTCTGTAACAGTGAAAATAAGCCTAAAATTATTAAGAATTTTGGTACTAAAAATTACAATTTTAAAGCCATATTTCCAATACATATCATTATAAGTTTTAAGTCAGTATAAGCATTCATATTAAGTAAACAATCAAAAATATATCGTTGCATTTATGCCTATTTTTAGACGGTTTATTTGGGATTAAATACAGGGATATATTCATAATATTGATAATTTACAAATCCATTATTTCTTGAAAAATCATGAGATTATATGCCGTTTTTTATCCAAAGTAACCAGTTACAGGCAAGTTAGCACCATAGCCTTCCAGGACAAGAAGCTGCTGCTTTCATTACGGTCGATAAGCTAGGATTTTCTTGCTCAACTGTTGGCAAATTGTCAACTAAATTGGTAACTAAAGTTTGAGTTTTAGATGTCATTATTTTCTACCTCGTTTTTACTAGTATTTGTTTGTTGTGTTCTGAGTTGCTGAACAACTGAGTTTAGTATCTGACTTTCAGCAAAGTTGTACCAGCCAAGTTAAACCTGTTAAGCTATAACTTAATAGCAAGCTTTATAATGTATAAAATATAACTTATATCATGTCCGGTTAAAGACTTACATGTCCGGATAAAGACTTATCATTAAGGCAGTAGGGGAGCGGGTTTTCCGGTTTCTGCACAGATCGTTTAATAATAACTAATTAACCGGACTTGATATTACTCACCGTTCGCGTAATCGAGAATGAATTTGATGAAATAAGGGATATATGAAGAAGTAGGCTTTCCAAAAACAGGCGATCGCTTGCTGACTTTAATTGAGTTTGTTGTAAGACGGCAACTTATCACAAAAAGACGGCGGCTCCTCCCGCCCCTAAAAGGGGCGGGAGGAGCCGCCGCCCACCGTCTTGGGACAAGGGGCATTCTTGCATGGGGAACAATCTAATGCCTTATGCCCGCGAAATGCCACTGTCAAGAGGCGTGGGATGAGCTTAAACAAGTCAGATCGTCCCAATATGAAGTTTTTGGCAATGCAGTTTTTGAAATGCCAAATCTTGCCGCAATACAGACTTTTTCGACACAAGAATTGAGGATTTTGCAAACTATGTTACAGCGCCAAGTTAATACTCCTCTAACTTCCAGTTGTGGACGGTTATTTGATGCGATCGCCTCAATTTTGGGGTTACGTCAGCAAACCAAATATGAAGGACAAGCTGCAATAGAATTAGAGTTTGTCATAAATGGTCTAGAAAGTGATGAACAATATGAATTTGAAATTCTAGCTCCTGTAACTGCTGATAAAGCATCACCAATAATTGTTGATTGGGTAGCGACAGCCAAGGAAATCTTAGAGGATATTCACTCGTAGTTTTTCACTCTCCCCAGTAAAAAAGAACTAGGAAGCAGCAGGAATAGGAGGATGTTTTATACCTCTACGAGCCTGAGTAAGAACCATCGTAATATAACCCCAAGGGTCAATTTTTCTCAAACGACAAGTTTCAATCACACTTAAGACCGAGCAGTAAGCTAAACTGCCCTCAGTAGAGCGAGTTCCATAACTAATACGTCGAGCAATAACAGCATGTCGTAAAGCCCGTTCAGCCTCATTATTAGTCGCTGGTAATTGCGGATGATAAAAACATGCAACCACAGCATCCCAATCAGCTAAAATCTCTGAAGCCAGAGCCTTCAATTTATTATGCTCTGCAACCGTAGCCAATCGGCAGACTCGATAAAGGCGAGCGGGGTTTGAGTCAGTATCGTCCTTATCCCCGTCGCCAATAGCAAGTGTATGTATTAGTTCCCTCAGTTCCTCTAAAAGCCACTGCCCTAAATCCGCCACTTCTTTATCTACTGCTTTGGTCAAAGCGATCGCTTTACGAATAAGATGAGCTAAACAATGCTGGCGTTTTGGGTAGTTACTGTAGGCTCCATAGCCATCAGTTACTAACCATCCCACAAATGCATCACTTATTAGGTGCAGTAATTCTTCTTTACGACGACTACCGATGTGGTAAACGGCAATTGTTTTCGTAATCGCTACCCATAACCAGCGATATTTCCCTTTCTCGTACCAGGGTGTTTCATCAAGGTGGATTATTTCTGACGATTGCAGTTGTTCAATTAATTCCTCAACAACTGGGGAACAAGCTATTCCTACCTCTCGAATACATCTGTCGATTGTTCCGACTGACAGCGATACACCCACCCAATCATTCAATAACTCTTTTATTTTCGGTCGGGATATGCGGTTCGCAAGTGCAACAGAAGCAATAAACGTTGCTAGCATCGGATCGACAAGTCCATACTCCTGCAAGCTTAAATCTCTGCTTCTTCCTTCAACTACTGAAACATAGCCGACTCGGTTTTTCTTTTGTGTGGTGTCCGCAAGCGCAACTCACCTGATAGTAATGATGAAGCGTACACTTTACCTCAATCCCAAACTCTAATTTTTCTAGTTCCAATACGTAATAGCCCATGTGGGGTTTTGCTTCTGGGTCTATTTCTAATGCACTGTTACACGATGCACAAGTTTTTGGGTAATGGGGTATAGTTTGGTTTGGGACTAAGGGTGCTGTCCGCCATATCCCCTTAGCCCCTGGTTGTTTTCCCGGCTTTTTTAGAGCGAATCCCTTACTTTTTGGTTTTTCCTCAGATTCGCAAAGAACCATTACTTCTTGCTTCGGTTCTGTTTGTGATTGTGCCTGCTGTGTTTGTTCTTCTTTGTGTAACCTCGATTTTTCCTTACTTTTGAATTGGTCTGATGATGGGGGTAAGGAACTATTGTTGGAGTTTTGCTCTAATTTTTCTAGTTGCTCGACTGCTAGTTTATGAAGATTTCCCGCAACTTCCACCAATTTCTGCTTGTCCAGAGATTGGAAGTAGTCCCGGTTCATTTGTGCTAAGTCTTCTTTACTCAGTCGGTTCATGAGCTTTTGGCTTACATTGCACAATGATTTTTTACATTACCATATGATGGACACCCCTAGTTTTACCTACGCTGCAAACTCTTGTTTTAGGGGGGGAGGGTGAAAAACTACATTGCATTGCCCACGGTATCAATATGAGTACTGCGATGCAGAATCAAAAAGCTGCTGTTGATTCTGGACGCTGGTTGCTGTATCGGTTTAATCCTGAGCGCATCAAGCAAGGAAAGAACCCACTGCAATTAGACTCCCGCACTCCTAAGATTCCAGTCGAAGAATATATGTACCTGGAAAACCGCTTCAAGATGTTGACGAAGAGTCATCCACAGCAGGCAAAGCAGTTACTGCAACAGGCACAACAAGATGTGAACGCTCGCTGGAAGCTTTACCAATATTTAGTGGCACGGCAATTAGATATACCCAATAGCCGTAAGAGTGATATCCCCACAAAAGATGTTGTGCCATCCACGAGCCATTAACCCTAAGCATTTGAGGAATTGATTTCAGTATAAAAAACACCTTAATTTCTCAAACTTTCTTTTCTTTTTCAAGGAGTCAATTATGTCTGAAACATATCACGAAATTGCAGATTGTCCTGAATGTGGCAAGCGTGACTTTGTGGAGCAAGATGAAAACCAATGGGTTTGCTTAAACTGCGGCTTTTCTAAAGATGTGTCGCAATCAGAACCAGAACCAAGTCGTGGAATTCGTTGTCTCAGATCTTGCACCTCCCCGTACAAATCCAGGGAATGTAAAAAGATACTCAATAAGGACACCTGATTTTTGTGAGCTTTTATCGCTAAATTAAGGGTTTTAGTTTAATACTGAGTTATTTATTTACATCAAGTTTTCTTGGTGCAAGATGTGAGTTGTGGCAAGTGGATGATAATTCTACCTCTATCCTAATGAGTGAATTCTACCGACAGTTAACGCTAGACTCTAAAATCACGAAAGCAGAAGCTTTACGTCGCGCCCAACAGTTTGTTTTACAGGAGAAAAAACATCCTTTTTATTGGGCACCTTATGTTTTAGTGGGGAATTGGCTTTAGCTTAACAGTTTGCAAAGATGTTTAAGGAGGACAACTTCGTGCGATCGCCCCTTGGACGGCTCCCTATGCCTACGGCATGGCTGCGCCGAACGGGAGCATCGCCTCCGTCGTTTCCGGCTTTACGTGAGTTCGATAGACCTCTCCCACAAGCGCCTCCTTCTCCTACAAGGAGAGAAAGGAGCAACGTAAAAATCAGAGTTTTAAGCCTCTCCCCTTGTAGGGGAGAGGAATGGAAGCGGGGTCAAATTAGGATACATCGAACTCACGTGGCTTTGATCAATCATCCTTTGAGCAATAGCGATCGCCAACTTGAAACAGATTGCCAATCTTACGGACGAACGACATTGGATTCTCCAGTTTCTCGGTGTTCCTTGCCGAAAATATTATCTACTGACGTGAGAGACCTGCGGAATGTGGGTTCCAACTGGTAAACTTTCAAAAAGGCAAACGGATCACGATACTGGGTGCAGGTATCGCAGGTTTAGTAGCAGCATATGGACTAGAGCGCCTGGGACATGAAGTTGAAATTATGGAAGGTAGCCCACGCATCGGTGGACGGGTATGGACACACCGCTTCGGTAACTCAAAGGATGCACCTTACGCCGAACTCCGAGCAATGCGTATCCCAAGCGACCATGAAATGACTCTGCATTATGTGCATGAAATGGGACTGTCTGACAAGCTGTGCAAGTTTATGACAGTGTTCGAGGAAAGCAACGCAATGATGAACATCAACGGACAAGTGCTGAAAATGAAAGACGCACCTGGTGTTCTGCAACAAACAGAAGGCGGTATTTTCAGCGATACTCGCTACAGTGAAAGAACTCGCGCCTTTGCTGCTTGGCTCAAAACTATTATTAATACTATCGCTCCTGGTAATCTGCGTTCTGATTTTGAGCGCGACTTGAACTCTCACTTAATAGATATCTCCGAAAAATACCAATACCGCTCTCTGCCTGTATTTCAACAGGCGATCGCAACTTCAAACAGATCTCCAGTCTCAACGGGAAAATTGGTTTTGAGACAATTGTTATTGGTAATTAGGCAAAAATAAGTATCTGTACACGTCAAATTCTACCCTGGTCAAATCGCGCTATTTTATAGCGGTAAAACTAAGGCTCCCATGCGAAATCTGACAAGCCCACATATCGTCATAATTATTTGCTCGTATTTCTTTGGATTTAATCGAAATCTTTCTGAAGCAACTCTAAATATCTTAATGACACGAATTAAATGTTCGACAAATATTCTTTGAGATGCTAGTTTTTTGTTTTCTTGTTTCTGTAACTGGGTTAATTTTCCTTTTTTTGGCTTTTTCGTAGGACTCTTAATTGATGGTTCTCCTTCATAACCTTTATCTCCTTGAAATTTTTGATTTTTATCAAAAGATTTCTTCCCTTGACGAAATAAAGTTATGTCACTTTTTGGTCCTGGTTCTCCTGCGATTACATCAACAATATCTTTGCCATTTGGTAAAACAGTAATTTGATTTTTAAAAGTATGATTTTTCTTCTTTCCTGAGTAATACTTTTTCTGTTCCGTATACTCTCTAGGTCTTTCCCTTAGCTGTTCGGCACTATCCACTATTAGTTCATAATCAGTTAAAATTTCTTGAACAATTTCATGGTCGCTGGCGTTTTTTTTACCTGTTCTAGTAAACTAGATGGCAAAAGGACTTGTAGGAGTGGTAACCAGTAGTTAAATGTATCATTTGCGGTTGATTCACTTACTCCAAATTGAATACCTAGTAATTGAAATGTTGTCAAATGTCTTAGGTATATCAATGTTAATAGAATTTGCGATTCCGTCGATAACTTTACCTTACGACCACCTCCTTTATTTATAATTCTAACTTTCTGTGCTTCGACTTCCTGTTGCTTTTCGGCATGTAAGGCGATCGCCTGCTTTATTAGTTGTTCTAGTTGCTCATACTTCAGACCAACCAATCGTTGCGTTTCTTGAGGGCTGTTTCTAATGTAACTTAATACGTCACTCATGTTCCTGTGGTAAAAAAGCTAATTTTATACTCTTTTACCACAGAACGCTTCTATTTTGGAGATATCTAATGGATGAGTTGGAACGGTTAGATTTAAACCCCTACTTCAGCGAAGATGGTGAAACCATCGACTTGCACTCCTTCCTGACACAAAACCCAAGCTTCCGCGCCAAGTCACCAAGTACCCGCAGTACCAGTTTTTTGTTCACTGTTCACTGATAAGTGGGGGTACGCCGCGTATTTTTCGGCATCACCCCACAAAAAGCCAAGGCTTTATATTATAAAGTGAGCGCCTTTAATTCGCCCTCACTTTCAAAAAATAATAATTATGGCTTCTACAGAACCTATCAAGAACAAGCCTACCAAAACTGCTGTTCCTTTAGAATCAGCAACACTTAAGCCAAAAAAAGTAAAGGATGATATAGAAAACCAAGTAAATAACTTGGAAAAAGATGGAGTAGTGTCAAAAGAAGAACAGTCGCCATCTGCACTCCAAGAGCAGGATGTTACTGAAAATCAGCCAGATACGACTTCTGATTCTTCTGCATTATTTCAAGCAATTGGGATAATTACTGGCAAGGTAAATTTCATAACAGAGGGGGATAAGGAAAGAAGTACTATCACCATTGGCAACAAAGAATATCCACTGCTCTATGCTTCACGCAAACAGAGAGCATATGATGCACTTAAAAAAGAGATAGAGGCGACTGGCGAATCTACCCAGCGCCTGGTTGTTTACCCCAAGTTTACTCATTTCCCTGGCAGAGATCAGCCGCCGAACGTTGGCTTTCAAGTAGTTGGTTTTGACAAGGGACGCCAAGAGGAGGTCATTTCACAGCAACTTCAGGACATGGAGTTTAAACTTTGCGGGCTGTGGCAGTTTATTCCTGTTTGCCGGACACCGTGTATCTCTGTGTTTAAGAATTTTACTAAAGAACGGCTGGATCATATTAAACAGTCGGAACCAGCAAGAAAAGTAAAATTCATGAAAGCGAGTCATTTACCTTTGTTCTGGAGAGACGCACTGGTACCGCCGTTCCGGTTCAATCCCAAAGCCCCAAAAGAAGAACAAGGACGCCCAGTATTCGTACAGATTAAAGCAAAGTTCGTGCCGCACCGGGACGCTTTTGAATTTGACTCATTACTAGAATTGCCACAGGAGAAGCCACCAAGGTTCCTAAAGGCGAGCAAGGATGATAAAGCTACGGCAATGGCAGAAAAGAAAGCGGCTCTTAAGGCTGCTGGCAAAGAGTTTGGACCACCAAAAGGTAAACCACCGTTTAAGGGCAAGCCCAAAGGGGACTTTAAGGGCAAGCCGCTTGAGATGCCAAAGCCAAAACCAAAGCCACAACAGTAAAAATGCATAAACCAGGTTGACCCATCCCTAAGTAAATAAATATCTTGTTCATAGTAGTTATATCAAGTTCGGATGATTAGTTATAATTGCAGTCCTCGCGTTACCCCTCCCCAACCCTCCCCAAGGCATCGGGGAGGGTGCTTGATGTGCGCGGGTGGGGTGTTTCGGCATTTATAAGTGATTAAGCGAACTTGATATTACAGTTCCCCATAATCCAATACGGTTGGTGTTAGCGTCAAAAAGCTTAAACTGCGTAGGTTGGGGAGCGTAAGCTCCAGGAGGGTTTCCCGCTCTCACGGCAAGTCTGGCGTTTGAGGAACGAAACCCAACATTTTTCGTGGTTTGTTAGGTAACACGAGCATTCAACCCAACCTACAATGATCCTTAACTGAACCGTATTGCCCCATAATCCAATGTGGTTGTGGGGGATTTTGTTTTTTTATGCGCTTAGGATGACGGCGATTGCCCAAGGGGCAGTGCTTTCCCTTGCGATCGCCCTCCAAATTCCTCTCTTCAAATACCTGCCAACATGGTAAAATAAACAAAACAAAGCGCCCGGCTCTCACAAAGTAGGCGCTTTTGTTTGAAAAATAAATCATTTTAAACCCATGATAACAGAAAACATCACGGACGTGCTCGCCTGCCCAAAATTTTCTGACATCTCTGGTGAAATCGACGAGAGATTTCTCAAAATAAAAGAGTGGTACGAGTTCATAAACGAGCAGCAGTTAAAGCTCGGTCAGTACTTGGCTGACCTAAAAGAAGAAACAAAGCGCCAGTTTGCACGGGGACTAGAAGCTGTAGGGCTGGTGAAAGCCGAGATAAATAAGCTTATTAAGGCTGCTGACATTGCTGATAACCTCCCCGCGAAGCTTGCCCCTAAATTAAATATGTACATTCTGCTCCGCCTCAGACAGAAACGGAATGAGGACGCCAGAGTACACCTCACAGAAGACGACACCCAATTATCCGTTTGCGAAAAAATTAAACAGTACCAGAAGCAACCATTGCCAAAGACACCGAAGCCAGCAATGGAATGGGAGAAAAACAAGTACGGCTCACGCACTTTAACTCTTCGCCTACCTGATGGAGATACTGCACTAACCATTGAAAGCGGGTACAAAAAATCGGGCTTGCCACTCCCGCTGTATATATCAAGTCTCATTAAGCGACAGCCAGAAGACTTACAAGAAACCTTCAGGCAGACACAGGAAGAATTGGCGCAGTATATGGATGCTCAAAGCGAGGAAATTCAATTGCTCCTCAACCAAATCAGGCAAGCCGACAAACTTATCAGCAGGCTTCCGAATCCAAAAGATGCAACTGAATGGATGATGCTACGGACTGCGAGAGAGGAAAGAGAGAAAGCAGAAGAGATACTGGGCGCTCTCTATTTTTAGCGGCTAAAAAGCGATTGCTTACGGCACTGCCCCGTTTGGCAGAGCGTTCGAGTGAGTTCACGCCGAAGCCTTGGGCAATTGCCTCTGGCACTGCGCTCTCTTGCATCGCCCTCTCATACTAAGGCACACGTGTTCTATTGAACTGTAATACAAAAGCACACTATCGGAGCGGAGAAATCTTTTCAAAACTTCTCCAACCAAAGATAGATTTTTCAGGAGCAAACGAATTTCTGATCAACAGCTTAGCTTATACGCCTGAAGCAGTAGAAAAGGCGGGGCGGGAGTGGGTTGATAAGGGGAGTTGAGGGGGTGCGATTGCGCAGAGCGCCGGAAGCAATCATACCTTCATTTGGGACTGAGCGATCGCCCCTCGCATCAAAGACCGAAAGAGCCCAGTGCATCAATACCCACAGTTCTTGACGCCATAACACCAATAAGCACGCCAAGACCTAGCGCTCTACGAAAATAATTAACGCCTTGAAATAATTCTAGCCACGCCCAAGTAAATAAAGAGCCAAAAGCAAGTGCATCTAACCCTGTATTCACAACGCCTGTTGGAAAAACTAATTTGAGCAAACTAGCTGCTATCCAAATGATAAGCGGTAAGTTTGGCATCTGAGCCACAACAATTTTGCCATCGC
The DNA here is from genome assembly GCF_963872035.1 of Scytonema sp. HK-05. Lineage (NCBI taxonomy): Bacteria > Bacillati > Cyanobacteriota > Cyanophyceae > Nostocales > Scytonemataceae > Scytonema > Scytonema sp. HK-05. The sequence goes on along the minus strand of NZ_CAWMYC010000112.1, from coordinate 15,181 downwards.
TGTCACGGAAAATTTTATCAAATAATGTATTCTTCATAACTTTCAATTGCAACAATCAGCCAAAATTACTAACTTACAAAAACTACCATTCGCATTACAACATTCAGGTTTCTCTCTTATCAACCACCATTATGCTGAGATTAGAGCGGCAAAGCATATTCCTATTGGGCTTGACTTTGAAGTTGAGCAACGCCCCTATTTCTACTATTTTGTGGTATTCCATAGCGAGTGAAAACCTATGTCAATTCTCCTTAGGTAATAACTCAAAATAGCGATAGTCGTAAAAATCTGTCCATAGTAGAATTTGGTTTAGTTTCATCCAAAAAAGTGGGGCTTTGAGACAACTGTTTTAAATTCATATCTTAATAGTCGTTGTCAGCCACACACATTCCCTTACATTTAATACCGTTCGTAGCTGTGCGTTGACAATGAGAACATAGAACTTTTTCCTTTTCTGTTTCTTGATTGATATTTCTATTAGTGGTTGCAGTAAAAAAGTCTTTTTCGGTCTTTATTTTTATAGTCATAAAGGTAGAGGTATTTTTTGCGGTTGACATTTTACAAGTCAGTTAGAAGCGATGCTCGGTGAGGCACGCTCCACAGTTTTAATAGCTGATTCCAGACGATAACCAGCCTCAGGAATATAATAATATCCAACCGCACTAACATCTTCAAATACGCTATCAAATTGAGGATGAGTTTGCCCAAAAATCTTTCTTAGGCGATCGCTAATTCGCTGTAGTTCTTGTTGGATAGCGATTGGTTCTCGAACATTGCCCATACTTACTTAAGCTATTGCAATTTTCCCAACACCAAACAAGTTATACCAATTTAATGTGAAGTTGCACTAAATAAATAACCTCCATTCTTGGCGCTCTTGGCGTCTTGGCGGTTCGTTTTTTAATATTCTATGCATCTTCATAAAGAATTGGTATTACACAAAACCAAGCCACTTGTAGGCAATAGCCACTTGCCAAGACAGTTTTTAGCCATTATGGACGTTGCTTCCCAAGGCACAGGTGTTCTATTGAACTGTAATACAAAAGGACACTATCGGAGCGGATAAATATTTTCATAAGTTCTCCAACCAAAGATAGATTTTTCAGCAGCAAACGAATTTCTTAACTATTGTGATTGTATTCCCAATTTGGCGTTGGAGGTCTGCATGGGCTTACGCCGTTACTTGAAAACAAGCCGCCTGCTGAACCTTTTATTTCTCAGTAGCCTTACCGTCTGCTTGTGCTTAGGTCAGGTTTCCCTGACATTTAGGCAAGTACAACTGGGTGAAGTCGTCATTGCTCAAGCGACTGACTGGAAACAACTGATGCAGCAAGGGTTAAAGCGCTATACAACCGGAGACTTTCAGGGTGCAATTTCATCTTGGGAAGCTGCTTTAAGTAGCAATTCTAAAGAGCAATCTGAAGATAAGGTGACAGTTTTAAAGTACCTGGTGCGAGCTTATCAACAAGTCGGTCAGGTGGATCGAGCGATCGCCACTCTCAATCAACTTATAGCTTACTATCAAAAAGTTGGCGCGAGCCTACAGCTAGGAAGAATGCTCACAGAACTTGCTCAGGCATACAGTAGCCTGGGACAGCAGCGCAAAGCGATCGCCCTGTTGTGTGGCGAAAATAAGCTAGACCAAAACTGTGCCAAAGAAACTGCTTTGAACATCGCCCGCAACCATTCAGATACTCTTGGAGAAGTCACCGCGTTGGGTAGCTTGGGCAATGCTCACCGTCTGCAAGGTGATTATGAACAGGCTATTAAATATTTTGAAAATATCTTGACAATAAAAAATAAAGATACATATAAATCTTATATTATCTCTGCGTTGAATGGCTTGGGAAATACCTACACCAGCCTCGCTAAACGTGACTACCGCCGACTTCAGTTTGCCAAACAAGCAGCCGATCAATTGGCGGTTGAAAAATTTACTCGCAATGCTCGTTATTGGGATAGCAAAGCCATTACCTACTTTCAGGAGAGCGTTGCCCTTGCCCGTAGACACAACGAGCCGACAAATGAACTGCGAGCGCTCCTTAACCTATTCATACCCTATCATCGCAGTCGCACAGACGTATCTGTAGGCAGCACTCTACAGGAAGCATTGAGTGTCTTAAAGCGCATACCAGATTCCCGCGATAAAGCTTATGCAGCAATTCGGCTTGCTAGTTTATATCAACTACTTGGTTTACCTCCTGCAACTTCGGATACTGAACCAGTAACTCGCTGCTTAAGTTCAGATGTACCTTTTGAAACAGTAGAGCTACTCAATCAAGCAGTTGCGATCGCTCAACGCCTGAAAGACCAACAATCTGCATCCTTTGCACTCGGTCGTTTGGGACACGTGTATGAATGCCGGCAAGACTATCCTCTTGCGTTGAAGCTGACACAACAAGCACAATTGGTTGCAGAAATGCAGGAGAGCCGCTATCTGTGGGATTGGCAAGCAGGGCGAATTTTACAGGCGGTTTCAAGGACTAAAGAGGCGATCGCATTCTACGAAAGTTCAGTTAAGACTTTAAAAGAAATTCGAGGAGATTTAGCGAGCGCTCGGCGCGATTTTCAGTTTGACTTTCGCGATACTGTTGAACCAGTTTATCGGGAATTAACTGAATTGTACCTGGAGCAAGCGCGGGGAGATGAAAAGAATCTAAAATCCATTGAGTCTGCCCTAGAAACTATTGATAGTTTGCGTTTAGCAGAGCTGCAAAATTATCTTGGGGATGATTGTTCCGTGCAAGCGATCGCTAAACCCATCACGCTGATCGATGAAAAAACAGCTGTCATCAGCACCATGATTCTCAAAAACAGGGTTGCTGTCATCCTAACTCTGCTTAATAGAAATAGAACCTTTCAGTCAGAAATTTACTGGGTACCTGCTAAAAGTCAGGACGTGATTACAACCGTAAATGAGCTACGTCTCAAGCTGGAAAAGCGCTCAGACTTAGCAAATACCTATCAAGAAAAAGCACAGCAAGTTTACAACTGGCTAATTCACCCCTTCGCCAAACAGTTGCAACAAGCACAGATTGAAACTTTGGTCTTCATTCAGGATGGAATTCTCCGCAGTATTCCAATGGCAGCACTTTATGATGGCAAGCAATTTTTGGTTGAGCAGTATGCCATTGCGAGTACAGTTAGTCTCACCTTACTCGCTCCAGCTCAACTTAACAGAAAATCCCTGCGAGTTTTAGGTTTTGGTTTGACTAAGCCTTCCGTAGTTGACGGTCCAATCTTTTTTGAACCATTAAACTATGTTAAGGAAGAAATTGATAGCATCATAAGTATCCTTCCTGGCAGTAAAGGATTAATGGATGATGCGTTCACTCCTGAACGCTTGAAACAAGAGCTAACACAAAATGCTTTTGAGATTATTCATTTAGCAACTCACGGGAAATTTGGCATCGATTCGCGAGACACTTTTTTGGTCACTGGTAAGCGAATAGGGGACGTGGGGACAACACAGAGAGGGAAGACAAGGGAGACAAGGGGACAAGGAGAGTGGGAATTAACTCAAAACCCAAAACTCGAAACTCATAACTATAACGAAAAGTTGACTATGAATCAGCTTTATCAAATTATTCGAGAGGTTCATCAAAATAAATCGCTGGAGTTACTGACACTTACAGCTTGCGAGACAGCAGTAGGTAGCGAGCGCGATGCTTTGGGTATCGCGGGGATTTCCCTGCAAGCAGGGGCACGTAGCGTTGTCGCCTCTCTCTGGCAGGTGGATGATGAGTCTACTGCTCAACTGATTACCCAATTTTATCAGCAGCTACGACAGGGAATGAGTCGAGCCAAAGCACTGCAATTGGCTCAAAAAAATTGGCTGCAACAACATCCAGGCGATCGCAAGCATCCTGGTTATTGGGCAGCGCTGATTTTGCTGGGGAATTGGTTATAGTACAATACGGTTGGTGTTAAGGCGATGAGACCTTGCCAGTAAAGTACTTGCCAGTAAAGTACTTGAATAATCGGGTAGAGCAAGCGAATCGATTGATCAAATGGCTCACAAAACCTGGAATGGGGTTTGCTGCCTTCAACAGTACCGATCAACGATTCGAGGATGAGAAGCTATGAAGATGATTTGCAAAGGGCAAGTCAAAGGCGTTACCATACCAAAGACGATATTTTAGCACAAGCAAAATTCGTATCTGAAATTTTCGCAGTGGTTGCTTCTGTTGAGTCAAAGTCAAGTCAATTGCTTGTCCTTTAAGCAGTTTTTGCAACACAACCCATGACACTCATCTGGAGAGGTCTCTATGATTGCCCTAGCCGGAGTTGCCATCCAAAGCAAAATCTATGAGAGTTCAGCGTCTCTGGTGTATCGGGGTATTAAAGTGCGGGATAATCAGGCGATCATCGTCAAATTGCTCAAGCAGGATTATCCTTCTCCCCAAGAAATAACCCGCTACAGACAGGAATATGAAATGACCCGCTCTCTCAAAGAGGAAGGCGTGGTCAAGGCATACAGCCAGCAGGACTATCAGCGCACACTTGTTATTCTCCTGGAAGACTTTGGCGGCGAGTCCCTAGAGAAATGGATGCACAAGCGCCCAGACTTCTGCCCGATGCCCTTATCCAATTTTTTACGATTAGCGATCAACCTCACAGATATCCTGGGTAGAATCCATGCTGCCAACGTCATTCATAAGGATATCAATCCTGGCAACATTGTCCTCAATCCGGATACTGGCGTTGTCAAAATTATTGACTTTGGGATTGCTACCCAGTTTAACCGCACCAATCCGACGTTCAAAAGTCCCCATGTGTTAGAAGGCACAGTTGCCTACGTGTCTCCAGAGCAAACCGGGCGCATGAACCGCTTGCTCGATTACCGCACTGATTTTTACTCGCTTGGCGTGACGTTCTACGAACTCCTCACCGGACAGTTGCCGTTTCCCACAACGGACATCCTGGAGTTAGTCCATTGTCATATTGCCAAATCACCTGTTCCTGTGCATCAGGTGAATGCAACGATTCCCAAACCCGTTTCAGACATTGTTCTGAAACTGATGGCGAAAAATGCAGAAGATCGCTATCAGAGTGCTTGGGGCATCAAAGCGGATTTAGAACGGTGTGCAGAGCAATTTACAACAACAGGTCAAATTGCTCATATTCAATTAGGTCTGCAAGACGTTTGTGATCAGTTTCAAATTCCCCAGAAGCTGTATGGACGGGAAGCGGAGATTACAGCATTATTGGCGGCGTTTGAAAGAGTAGCCCCAAGAGGGAATGTTGGCGAAGCCCACCGACCAGAGTCAGGCATAGAAAATGCTCAATTCAACGTCGAGATGATGTTGGTCTCTGGTTATTCTGGAGTTGGCAAATCAGCACTAGTGCAGGAACTCTACAAACCCATCACAGCCAAGCGCGGTTATTTTGTCTCTGGTAAATTTGACCAATTAGGGCGCAATATTCCATACAGTGCTATTGTGGATGCCCTGCAAAAATTGGTGCAGCAACTGCTGAGTGAACCCGATGAGCAAGTACACCAGTGGCGATCGCGCTTGCTCACAGCTTTGGAAAGTAACGGACAACTAATCATTGATGTGATTCCTGAAGTTGAATTGATTGTGGGTAAGCAGCCGCCCGTACCAAAGGTTGGACCGATGGAAGCACAAAATCGGTTTAACCTTGTCTTTCAAAAGTTCATTCGAGCATGCTGTTCTCCTGAACATCCTTTGGTCATTTTTTTGGATGATTTGCAGTGGGTAGATTCGGCTACGCTTAAACTGATCGAGTTAATCGTGAGCGATCGCGTGATACAATCCCTGCTTTTAATTGGTGCTTATCGGGATAACGAAGTCACCCAAGCGCATCCGCTCATTACAATCCTAGAGAAGCTAAAACAGGAAACTGTTGCAATTAATCAGATAACGTTGGCTCCGCTAAAACTTGGAGCAGTGGCTCAACTGATTGCTGAAACCTTGCACAGTTCTACTGAGCTAGTCGCACCTTTAGCAGAATTGGTATGGCGTAAGACGAATGGTAATCCCTACTTCACTAGCGAATTTCTCAAAACGCTGTACACCGAAGACCTCATCATATTCAACAATAAGCAACGATGCTGGCAATGGGATGTCGCTTACATAAAAGCCAAAAATATTACTGACAATGTAGTGGAGTTAATCATCGGGAAGTTGAAACAGCTTCCGGAGCATACTCAGCAGGTCTTAAGTTTAGCCGCTTGTGTCGGTCCTGAATTTGATTTAGCAACACTCGCAGTAATTTGTGAACAACCAGCGATTGAAATTTTTGCAGAACTCACAACAGCGATTCAGTCAGAGTTAATTCTAGCCACCTTAGAGTTAGATGAGAACCTGTTGATTCAAAATTACAAGTTTTCGCACGATCGCGTGCAGCAAGCTGCTTATGGGCTAATTGCAGAAGAACAGCAGCAAGTGGTTCACTTACAAATTGGTTATCTCTTGCTGCAAAGTAGTGAGTCTGAAACTACACCTCATAACTTATTTGAGGTAGTCGATCACCTTAATCTAGGTCGTCATCTAGTTACGGATTGGCAGGAGCGAGATAAGCTAGCTAGGCTAAATCTGCTTGCAGGGCACAGAGCTAAAAAAACGTTAGCTCATAGTGCTGCATTACAATATTTAACTACAGGAATAGAATTACTAGCCGCTGATAGTTGGCAGTTGCAGTACGCTTTGACCTTGGCACTGCATGAGGAAGCAGCAGAAGCAGCATACTTGAGTGCTGACTTTCAACAAATGGAACAATGGGCGATCGTTGTTCTAGAAAATGCAAACACTGTTTTAGATAAGATCAAAGTCTATGAAACTAAAATTCAAACTTGCGTAGCGCAAGGTAGGCAAAAAGAGGCAATTAGGATTGGACTAGAAGTTTTGAAGTTTTTGGGTATAGCTTTGCCGGAGTCGCCAACACAAGTTGATGTTCAAAAGCGGTTAAAAGAAACAGCAGATTACTTCAATTCCATAGATATAAAAGATTTGCTAGAGCTACCATTGATGAGAGAGCCAGATAAACTGGCTGCTATACAAATCTTATCAAACCTAGTTGGACCTACCTTTCAAGCCGCTCCTACATTGCTACCGCTGATTGTCTTAGGACAGATAAATCTATCTGTTCAGTATGGAAATACTTCCTTTTCAACTTTTGCCTATGCTGCTTACGGCGGACTAATTCTTAGTGGAGTAATGCAAGACTTTGAATCAGCTCATCAGTTTGGCGAACTAGCATTGAGCTTGACTGAGCGATTAGATAGTAAAGAACTTAGATGTAAGGTCTTAGATATAGTTGGAGCGTTTATCATACACTGTAAAGATCACATAAGACGAACTTTACCCTTACTACAAGAAGCATACGAGATTGGGCTAGAAACCGGGGATTTAGAATTCAGTGGATATTCTGTAGGGTTCAAGTGTGTGTATTTGCATTTTGCTGGTTTGGAACTAACCAAAATTGAGTCAGAAATAAAAATTTACAAAGAGATTTTGGCTCAACTTAAACAGCAAAATAGTCTCAATTATTTATATAGATTGCAGCAATTTATCTGCAACTTAACAGAGCAGGTGGAAAATCCCGCTTGTTTAGTTGGTAGCTACTATAATGAAGAGCAATTCCTGCCAATTTATATTCGAGCAAATGATAGGCCTCATCTTTACTATGTATACTTGTACAAGCTTATCCTAAGCTATTTGTTTGAAGATAGTTCACAGGCCGTAGAGTATGCTTCTCAATCTGAACTTTATTTAGATGGAGTACCAGGAACTTTTTCAATACCCGTATTTTATTTCTATGACTCTTTAGTTCAGATACGACTATACCAATCTGTTTCATCCTCAGAGCAGGAGCATCTGTTGCTCAAAATAATAAGCAATCAGGAAAAAATGCAGAGATGGGCACATTCCGCTCCAACTAATTTTCAACACAAGTATGATTTAGTAGAAGCTGAGAAAGCGCGAGTCTTGGGTCAATTTTTTGAAGCAGAAAACTTATATGAACAAGCAATTCTTGGTGCTAGAGACAACGAGTATCTTCAAGAAGAAGCATTAGCATATGAATTAGCCGCCAAACATTACTTAGCTCGTGGTAGAGAAAAGTTTGCCCAGCTCTACATGAAGGAAGCTCACTATTGCTATGAACGATGGGGAGCAACAGCGAAAGTAAGAGATTTAGAAACTCGTTATCCTCAACTATTTCCTCAGTCGTCCAACGTAGTTTCCACACCAGTTTGCACCACGACTGGAACCACCTCAAATACCTCACATAGTACTCTCGATTTAGCGACGGTAATGAAAGCAGCTCAAGCAATTTCGAGTGAAATTGAATTGGAGCGGTTGCTCAGTTCTCTAATGCAGATCTTGATTGAAAATGCTGGGGCACAAACCGGATGTTTGCTTTTGGAAAATTCAGGAGAATGGGCGATTGAAGCGGCTTGTGAACTCCATGAGGGTGATCCGGTCTGTGCTACGCGAGTGCTGCAATCGGCTCCGATAACAAATCGCCTACCTGAATCGATTATTCAGTATGTGATCCGGACTCATGAATCGGTCATTCTCAATAATGCGGCTCGTGAAGGTAGTTTTATCAATGATCCCTACATTCAACACCACCAAACGAAATCAATCTTCTGTTTGCCGCTGCTGAATCAAGCTAAGCTCGTCGGCGTGTTGTATTTAGAAAATCAATTAGCGACTTTTGCATTTACACCAGAGCGAAACTCCTTTGGAGACGCTACGCGATCGCAAGTTTTGCATCTGTTATCAACTCAGGCAGCTATTGCCATTGAAAATGCCACGCTCTACTCAAAGCTACGGGCAAGTAAAAGTCAGATGGCTCAATTTCTAGAAGCAGTTCCAGTAGGGATTGCCGTGTTTGATGCAGTAGGTCGCCCTTACTACTTCAATCAACGGGCAGTTCAGCTAGTAGGCAAAGAGAGCGATCCATCTGTGTCACTGGATCAACTGGTAGAGGCTTATCAAGTTTATCTGGCAGGAACAGATCAACCCTATCCAACCGAAGCACTCCCGTCCATTCGGGCACTGAGCGGTGAACGTAGCACGGTTGACAATATGGAAATTCACCAAAACGACAAAACCATTCCGGTTGAGGTGTGGGGAACTCCAGTTTTTGATGAACAGGGTAAGGTGGTTTATGCGATCGCCGCCTTTCAAGACATCACCGAGCGCAAACAGGCAGAACAACTACTAGCCCATTACAACCGCACCTTAGAGCAACAGGTCATAGAACGAACGGCAGCATTACAGAAAAGTGAAGCCGCACTGCGCTACCGAGAACAGCAATTACGATTGATCACCGACGCTTTACCTGTTTGTATCAGCTATGTCGATGCAAATCAACACTATCAGTTTGTTAACCAGACTTATGAGGACTGGTTTTGCTGTAGTCGAGATAAAATTCTGGGCAAGCATACTCGTGAAATTCTGGGTGAGGCGGCTTATCAAGTTGCACAACCATATATCAATCGAGCACTTTCAGGGCAAATTACAATCTACGAATCAGAAATTCCCTATCCTTTTGGTAAACGGTATATCAGAGGTTCTCTCATCCCTGATTTTGATCTCAATCATCAAGTCAGAGGATACTACGGTTTGATTACAGACATCACCGAACAGCGTAATGCTGTCCTGCGTGAACGCCAACAAGCTGAGGAAGCGTCTATTCTCAACGAACGCAACCGCATGGCACGAGAAATTCACGACACACTAGCGCAAGCCTTTACTGGCATTCTGCTGCATGTCGGAGCAGCGACACAAGTGCTAACCGATGATAAAGACGCGACACAGGCACATCTGGAAATGCTCGATGAATTGGCACGAAGTGGGCTTGCCGAAGCCCGTCGTTCAGTGGCAGCACTCCGTCCCCAGTTCTTGGAAGATGGCAGCTTGCATAGCGCCCTTCATCGTCTGGTGACTCAGATGAGAGCCGCTACCGATACCGGTGTGAGCTACGAAATCAAAGGCACAGCCTATCCTTTGCCTAACGAGGTTGAGAATAACTTACTACGGATTGGACAGGAGGCATTAACCAATGCCATAAAATACGCTGATGCTTCCGAGATTCGTATTGATTTACTGTATGAAAATACACAATGTATCTTACGTGTTAAAGATGATGGACGGGGCTTTGGGGTTGATAGCATACCAAGAGTTCGCGGATTTGGATTGCTGGGAATCAGCGAGCGTTGCGAAAAGATTGGAGCACAAGTGACGATTACGAGCCAACCTGGGCAAGGAACTGAAATTGTTATTACTATCAATCGAGATTAACTTATCCCACAGCTATAAAAACATCGCTTTGCTCGTTTTTATTAACTCAGCGTTGCAAAGCATGAATTTCACTACCTTGTAACACCTGCCGCTCAGTATCATTTGCTGCAACCTTATCGAGCAGAGACAGTCGAAAGTCTTTTAGTCCGATTTCGTCACTAAGCGAGGCGAAAGCTTTTCCGAGAGCGTCATACCAGAGATTTGCCTGCGCGTATAACTTTGCTTGGTTCAAGCGATTCTCCTTTTGAGAGGCTACGCCAACGCCTGTCCTTTCCAATTGTTTCTTTAAATCTGCTGGTATCGGCACGACTTCAATTTCAGACTGCGCAAAAAGATTACCGGAAGGACGGCTGGGATCGCAAACTAGCTCAACTTGCCAGCGATAGCGCTTGCCGACTGTTAGTTCAGGGGTGGAGTCGGAGGGCGAAAGCACCATAATGCCAGGAGAGGTTTTGAAGCTTTCGTCTTTAATTTCTTTAACTAGTTTGAAGCGATTGTTTTCCTGCTCGTATAGCCTAAATTCCATTGCAACAGAAGCAGCATCACGCACAAACCAGGCAAATGTTGGGCGAGTAGAAACCGTTTGTCTAGAGTACCCCCTTGGTGCAAGTAAAATGAGTGCTGACACATTTGATTGTGCGGGTTGCGTTGTCGTCCCACATCCCCTACCCCCAGATGATCTGCCAGTAGGAGGCGCTTTGTCGTCCGGAGGCGTTTTATCGTCTGCTAGTACTGCTATGGGTATCAGCCAAAGCCCTAACAACATACTTATCATCAATGTAGTAGCGATCGGTTTGTTGAAAATTTTTAAAACTTGAGGAATCATGGCTGTTAAGGGGAGATTTTATAGTGATTAAACCTGATGGAGAACTAGTTAGTAATCCACCAACCCAAAATTGCTGTCCTTGTAGACACAGGAAATTTCACCTCTCTACAAGTCTTTTGATTCAATAATTTCAATCTCGTTTAACAGGTTTCAGCTTTCAGTCGGAAATGCAACAACGCTTGTGCAAACTATTCAACTACTCTTATTAAGAGAAGAGTAAATTAAATATCAAACTCATCTATCTGAAGAAGTATTTCAAGAATTTTACTGTGAAATAAATTGCCACCACGGTCTGATTTCTCGCCAAGTTAGTTCACAAACGACTCCTTGGGATAAGTGCGATGGCGCAGCGGCTCCTACGGAGTATTGCGTCGGTGCTGAGTTGCCAGTTCGCCGTTGAAATCTTCCTCCCAAGGATCTTGCTAAATCTCTAGCTTGATCTGTACCTCGCCCACTTTTGTGAGGGTTGGACAGAGGGTTGCCAATTCCGTTATCAATAATTTGCAAAGTACACAAGTTTTCCTTTCGCGTACAAACTACATCCAGGCAACTCGCACCGATTGCGTGTTTACCAACATTACACAGTGCTTCTTCTAGAAATATACACAAACCTTGCTTCTGATCTACAGTGAGGACGCAATCTTTAAGCGGCGTGAAATCAGGAGGAATGTAAGTTTTGATCGAGTCAAAACCTGGTAAATCTCGCATCAATGTATTCTCATAAACCTCATACAGTAATTCCGAAATGGGAGTATGGACGTAACGATTATCACCTGTTAAAAGTTCCTGATTCATGGACTCGTAAACTGATCGCAATTCTTGATTGAGTGCTTGTAATTGCGATCGCATTTGAGTAGATGATGAGTCTTCATCAATACTTCTCAGCATTGCTGCTATAGTTTGTAATGGACCATTGTGAACTGCATCGTAAGTGCGCTTTAGCGTCAAGCTTCGTTGTTCTAATAAAATTCTCGAATCTCGGTCAAAAAATGAAGTAGTCAATCCGGCAGCGGACAACGCCAACAGTGCTGGTATCATAGGAACCCACCAACTGAAAATCATCAGTCCATAACAGATTACCATCAGGCAGATGCTGCAAAAAACAAGACTTAAAAGCGTTTTCCAGGGAGATTGCAGCACCAAACCCAAAGCAATCCCAAGCAATCCCCATGCTATAATCCACAGGTATTCCCAACCCTCTAGCCATGTGTGCAGTAGCGGTCTTTTATTGAGAACGGCATTGATAATTTGACTGGTAGCATGTGCTTGATACTCTACCCCATAAATTAATTGGTACTGCTCCGTATCGCCTAATCCATCGGTCAAGACAGTGTTTTTGGTTGCCGATGTCATAAATGTGTCATTGACGCTGGCGGCAGTCATGCCAATAATCACAATGCGATCGCGCATCAATTCTGGTTTGACTTTGCCTGCCAAAATATCTGTGAGAGAAACGATAGGGAAGGGATGAGGGTTGCTACGAAAATTTATTAATATTTGATTGCCGCCTGCTTTCGCTCCTACATAGCTACCAGTATTCGTAGTAAAGCGAAGCAATTCAGTGTCACCAAAGTGAATGGGATAGTCAGCACGATGACCATGCTTAAGCATAATTCCCTTTGAACGCAAGTATATCTCTGCTAAAAGCAACGATAAAGAATATTTGATTGCGCCAGAATCAGCTCTAGTTGCAAGCAAACAGCGCCGTAATTTCCCATCAGGATCGAGGAGGACATTAGCAATGGCGACGCGATTCACTGGCAGTTCTGGAGGTGGTTTCACAGTCAGGGTAGATTGGCTATTTAAAGTTTCAATTCCCACCAGATTAGAACTACTTTTCAAAATTCTGCCTAATTCAGCTCTGTCTGAGCCGATGCTGATATCCCGAAAAATATCCAACCCGATCGCTCTAGGCTGGTAACTCTGAATAATTCTTAACATTTGAGCCAGATTGCGATCTGGGATGGGGTATTGCCCAACTGACTTAATATCATTTTCGTTAATACCAACAATTACAATCTGCGGATCTGCTGCTTCGACTGGACGCAGGCGCAGAAAGTTATCAAATGCTATCCATTCTAGGAGTTGGAGGGAACCAGTCAGCCGAGCGATCGCCACACAGCTAATCACTACCAACCCTGGTAGAGCTGCTGTACGCCAAATCTTCGCTTGCTGCTTGATCTTTCTCCACATGACTAACTAATTAATCCTAGTTTTCTCGCTGCAATCTCAATCTGAATTCGTAGTTCTTTGTTAGGTTCATCGGAGACACCCAAAGCATCTTGGAGTCTGATCCAGTAATTGCGGATAGTGCGCTCGCTAACTTGCATTCGTTCGGCTATTGCTTTGTCAATGAGTCCCTCATGAAACTTCAGCCTCAAGACTTCCAACCATTTGCGGTCAAATTCAGAACGAGAGCGCAATTGGGGTGGTAAATAGATAGAACCTCGCAGAGCAAAATCTATCAACCGCACCATCTCCCGGATTGGTAGAGATTTGTCCATTGCTACAAAGCCACCCTCGTAGGCATTAATCATCGGCTTTAGTTGTACTAGTGGCTTAATATTAGTACTCAGCACCAGAATGTTAGGAGCTAACTTACTTTCGATTAAAGTTGTGAGAAATTGCATCCCGACTTCCGGGCTAGCAGGAGCATGAGGTTTTTCTGGCAAGCTTAGGTCAATCACAACCAGTGTAGGATAATAATATTCAAGTTGAGTCCGGGCAGTTTGCACATCCTGTGCCGTGCGAATTTCAGCCGTTGGGTAGCTGCGCTTTAAAGCTGGAACCGTGCCTTCCAGAATTGCCTCATGATCGTCAATCACTAAAAATCTTTCTTCGGTGGAATCGGTTGCGCTTAGGCTCATAAGCCATCACCTCTTTTGCGTGTTGCTTGTCTTTTGCTTGAACATACCCGTTAAACACATTTTTATAATCAGGGATAACCATAGCGTATAGCGATCGCATGGGGAAATTCATTCCTCCTAAATGCAAGTTAATTTCCAAGTTTGGCAAACCACGCTCCAAATTTGGAAACAGGTGTCAGCACCAGGAGTTACTTCCTTCCCGCTAGAAGATTATCTCTAATGTAGGATAAAGTAATACATTGCGGTGACAGGGAGAGAAAAGTGGAGAAATTAAGGAGAAGGCGAAAGTTTGACCTATGCGCTCGCCAATTAGACTCGGATTTGTGGCAAAAACTGTACTACAAACATCAACAAGGATATCTGCGTCAAAGATTACTGGCAATAAAATGTTTGTATGAGGGAAAAACGAGAAAGGAGGTGTCCAAATTACTTGGATGCACTTATAAAACCCTAACAAGCTGGATAGATAAGTTTCTGATAGGTGGGCTGGTGGGATTAACAGAAACAATTACACACTCTGTACCATGTAGACTAAATTCTGAGCAACAGCAAGAGTTAAAGAAAATGCTTCTAGAACAAAAACCTACAGAGCGATCCACAAAAGCGTAATGTTTTCGGCTTAATTGCTGCTGAACCAGAACTTGCTCGTGGGGGAATTCGTTTACGTCAGTTTGGACAAGAAATTATTGAACAATTGGGAGGGCGCAAGATACACCCATTTCACAGTTCAGAAATTCCTGAAGGGATGTTAAACCGTGTTGAAGCAGGAATTCGAGCTTTTGACCCTTGTTTAAGTTGTTCAACTCATGCGGCGGGACAAATGCCATTGCATATTCAATTGGTTGGCAAGGATGGGAAGGTTGTGAATGAAGCTTGGCGAAATTGAGATTATCAAGGGCGATCGCATGACTGCGGGCACTCCGTGCCATCGCTCTTGTTTCCAAAGCGTCAGTCCCCTCACTGTGAATCATCTTAGGCACTTAACAAGTAAGGGTTATGGAGGGGATGCTGGAGAACTCTGCTAATTTTCTTCTTCTAGCCCTTCATGTTTAAAAAGATGCGGAGCAATGTGTGAAACAGCCCAAAGCACTTGCTCATTATCCTGATTTTCTTTCAACTTGCTCCGCTGCGGAGTCCCACACCGTAATCTTTGATTCGGTGTCGGGAGGAATTGCGGGGGAATTTGAGCGCGTCCTGCGGCCGACTCAAAA